>CAZIIX010000099.1:0-8439 GCA_964539345.1 uncultured Actinomycetes bacterium
GACGCCGGACGAGGCGGCGCGTGATCGGGCCGCGGAGCGGATCGCAGCCGGCGCAAGAGCCTGAGGACGGGGTCTGACGGCGGATCACACGGCTGACCGGACGGCGGGACCCGGGTCCGCACTGCACGGCACTCCCGCGCGCTGACTCCCGGCGCCGGGCTACGCTCCCGGGCCCTGCCAGCCCCTTTTCATCGATGTGCCCGTGTCACGCGCAACACGGCCCGCGGAGTCCCTCCGGCTTCACTGCCCGACCCGTGGTCAGGTGCCGCGCCAGTACCCTTGCCATCCAACGGTGTAACCGGTTACATTACTGGCGTCGTGCGTCGCGCTGGGACCGCGCACCTGAGTGCTCGCTTGATCGGGAGCGCAGCACATGGGGTCAGAGCAGGACGAAAGGATCGCGATGAAGAAGTTCATGAATGACCCCCAGGATTTCGTCGACGAATTCTTGGACGGCCTCGTGCTCGCCTATCCCCGGCACTTCGCGCGACACCCGGCCGATGGTCGTGTGATCACTCGCGCCGCCCCCGCCACGGACGGCCACGTCGGCATCGTCACCGGTGGCGGATCGGGGCACCTTCCGCTGTTCCTCGGCTACGTCGGTGATGGACTGCTGAGCGCCGCTGCCGTGGGCAATGTCTTCTCCGCGCAGTCCTCGGACGCCGCATTGACCGCCATCCGCGCTGCTCATGGCGGCGCCGGTGTGCTCACGCTCTTCGGGAACTACACCGGAGACCGATTGAATTTCGAAGTGGCGTGCGATCTCGCGGAGGTGGACGGAATCCGGACCGCTACCGTCATCTGCCACGACGACGTGGCGTCCGCTCCCATTGAGCGTGCCGCGGAACGACGGGGAGTCGCGGGCATCGCGTTCGCGTTCAAGTGCGCGGGCGCCGCAGCGACCGCCGGCAGCGACCTCGACTCCGTCGCCGGTGTGGCCCGCGAGGTCATCTCACGAACCAGGTCGATGGGGGTAGGGCTGTCGCCGACGACGATTCCCGCCACCGGAAGAGCCACCTTCGACCTCGCTGACGGCGAGATGGAAGTGGGAATCGGCATCCACGGCGAACCGGGAGCCCGGCGATCGGCCCTCTCATCCGCCGACGACGTGACAGACGAGCTTCTCACGCCCCTCGCAGCAGAACTCGGACTCGGCGCGGGGGATCGGGTGGCATTGCTGGTCAACGGCATGGGGGCTACCTCACCCGAAGAGCTCTTCATCATCGCCCGGAGGATCCATCAACGGCTGGCGGGCCTGAAGATCGACGTACACCGGAGCTTCGTCGGAGAATTCGCGACGAGCATGGAGATGGCGGGGGCGTCGATCAGCGTGCTCCACCTCAATGAACGAATCACCGAATTGCTGGATGCCCCCTGCCAGTCGCCGCTGGTGCCGGGGAGCATGCGGTGAACGGCGCGCAACTCCGCGTATGGATCAGGGACGCCGCTGAGGTCCTGGTGGAGAGCAACGAGGAGCTTGCCGCGCTCGACTCGGTGGCCGGCGACGGAGATCTGGGGATCTCGGTGTCCGCCGGAATCCGGGCTGTGGTGACGGCTCTGGCCGATCTGGACGCGGACGCCGACGCGAACACGGTGTGGCGCGCAGCGGGAGCGGGCGTCGCTCGCGGGAACCCGTCGACGTTCTCCGCGCTCGTCGCGTCGGGACTGCTCGCTGCCGCCTCCGTGCTGGAACCCGGCCGCGACCACTATCCGCGTGCCGACGTGATCCACTGTCTGCGCGCCGCATCGAACCGGATCGCCGAGCGAGGCGGGGCATCCGTCGGTGATCGCACCGTCCTCGACGCGCTCTGCCCGAGCATCGATGCCTTGCAGCACGCCGAACCCGGTGCGCGCGCTGGACTACGCGCCATGATGGCCGCGGCCGCGCACGGTGTCGAGCAGACGCGAACGATGATGCCCACCAAGGGCCGCGCAGCCTGGACGGGTGATCGCGGCCTGGGGCACCCGGATGCCGGCGCCACTGCCTACCTGCGTTTCCTGGAGGCGCTCGACCGCACGTTTCCACCGGATGCGAACGTCTGAGAGGCGCTGAAGGACGGCGGGGTGATGCTCTCCAGCGCGCCGATGACCACGGCGGCCCATTGGTGGGAGGTCATTCCCTTTGCCCTGATGCTTGTCGTCATCGCGGTGGCGCCGCTGGTTGGCTTCAGCCAACGGCATTGGGATCGCACCGGTATACAGCTATGCGTCTCCCTGCTGCTGGGGCTCCCGGTGGCCGCCTGGTTCGCCGCGCAGGGAAACGGTGGCGTGGTAGCACGAACGATGCTCGAGTACGGGCAGTTCATCTGGCTTCTCGGAACACTGTTCGTTGTCACCGGTGGGATCGCGATTGTGGGGACCCTCGCCGCGACACCGCGCGCCAACGTCCTCGTCCTTGCAGTCGGGTCCGTCCTCGCGTCCGCCATTGGCACGACCGGTGCGGCCATGCTGCTGATTCGACCACTGCTCAGAGCGAACGAGCACCGGCGACACCGTGCGCACACCGTCGTCTTCACCATTTTCATCGTCGCCAATGGTGGCGGCCTGCTCACTCCCATCGGTGACCCGCCACTGTTCATCGGCATGCTCCGGGGCGTGCCGTTCGACTGGACCTTCGGCCTCGCCCCCGTGTGGCTCGTCGTCAACGGGATGCTGCTGGCCTCCTACTACGGGCTCGATCGCCGGGCGTGGCGCCTAGAGGCCCCGCGCCCGCGTCCCGAAACCATGGATGCCGATCCCCTCCGGATTCGCGGCAGCATCAATCTGCTCTACCTCGTGGGGATCATCGCGGCGATCGCATTCGCCCCGTCGATCGACCCCGATCGGATTGCGGCCGGCGACGCGGGGATCAGCGCGTGGATTCCGTGGCGCGAGATCGCGATGGGACTGGGAATGTATCTGTCCCTCCGCACCGGGAACCGGCGAACTCGCTACAGCCATAACCATTTCCAGTGGTCACCCATCCTTCAGGTCGGCGCGATATTCCTCGGAGTGTTCCTCACGATGGCGCCTGCACTGCGGTATCTGGCCTCGGTGGCGCCACGGCTGCCCTTGAACGAGATCACGTTCTTCGTATTCACCGGTGGTTTGTCGTCGGTACTGGACAACGCGCCGACGTATGTGACGTTCTTCGAGATTGCCCGCGGGCTACCCGGGCAGCCACGGATCGCGGGGGTGCCCGAGCATTACCTGGTCGCCATCAGCGCGGGGGCGGTGATCTGCGGCGCACTGACATACATCGGCAATGGCCCCAACTACATGGTCAAAGCCATCGCGGAGACTCACGCGGTGGCAATGCCTTCCTTCGGAGGCTACATCGCGTTGGCAGTCCGGTACGTGGTTCCGGCCATTACCGCGGTCGCGCTGATCTTCCTCACCCATGTGTGGTGGGCGACCGCCGCCGGGTGGTTCCTGGTGTTGGTCATCGTCACCGTGACGGTGGCCGAGAGTCGGCTCCCTCGCTCGTCAATTGCGGGCTAGAGCCGACCCCCCGGCGAACCGGGCCGACGGTCCGAGTTCGTGCGCAATCCAGATAAGCCGATTCCATTTCGCGGTCCGCTCCGCCCGCATCGTAGATCCGACCTTGATCTGGCCGGTCGCCCAACCGGTGGCGAGATCGGCCAGCCACGAGTCCTCGGTATCGCCGGAGCGCGCGGAGGCCACTGTCGCGTAACCGGCGCTGCGCGCGAGGCGGGTCACGGCGGCCGCTTCGGAGAGGGTGCCGATCTGATTCGGTTTCACCAGGATCGCATTGGCCGCACCGCGGTCTATTCCGCACCGAAGACGTTGTGGGTTTGTCGCGAACAGGTCGTCACCGAGAATCTGCGTGGTGGTTCCCAATCGTCGCGCGAGCAGCTCCCAGCCGGCCCAGTCGTCCTCGTCCAGCGGGTCTTCGATCGAGACGATGGGGTACGAGGCCACCCACTGGACAAGTGTGTCGATCCACTCGCCAGTGGTCACGATCCGGCCTTCGGTGGCCAGGCGGTAGCCCCCTCGCACCGCCAGTTGATGGGCCGCGACGTCGAGTGCGATCGCCGCATCCCCGCGGGCACCTGCCCGGTCGATACCGGCGCTGAGCAGGTCGAGGACTGCTTCGTTCGTCGGTACTCGCACGGCCAACCCGCCCTCGTCAGCCACCAGGGCCACAGCCAGGCCCTGGTCCCGAGCCGCGTCCGCCGTACCGGCTCGGACTGCGACCGCGATCTCCAACGCCTCGGCGATATCTCGCGCGCGCATGGGTATGACGAGAAAGTCCTGCACATCGACGTACCGGGCGGCGTGCGCTCCCCCGGAGATGATATTGACCATGGGCATGGGAACGACGGGCTCCACACCAGCCGTGGATGCCAACGCCACATGCAATGGTTGACCACTCGCCATTGCTGCTGCCATCGATGTTGCCAATGACACGGCCAGTACCGCGTTCGCTCCCAGCCGGCCGAGGTTCTCCGTCCCGTCCGTCGCGCGCAGGGTCGCATCCACCTCTGCCTGGTCACCTGCGTCCAGACCGCGCACGGCCGGCCCGAGGATGTCGATGACGTTGCGCACCGCTCGGCGCACGCCCCAACCTCGGTACCGGTGACCGCCGTCGCGAAGCTCGCTCGCCTCGAATGTTCCCACGGATGCGCCGGACGGAACGGTCGCAGTGCCAGACACCCCTGGGGCCACTGTGACTCTGGCACTCACGGTGGGTCTACCGCGGGAGTCCAGGACCTCGCACGCGGTGACATCGACGATCGTCGTCATGGTCGCCCGACCACGCCCGTAGGGATCGCTCCCCAACCGTCCAGTGGATCCAGCGGTCTGGCCCGCAACAGCCATTCGCCGACAGCAGCGACGCTGCGCGGCTCGTCTCCGGTGAGGTACTCGGCCGGCGACTTGCCGTACACCCGCGCCAACAACAGGCACCCCACGTGCGCCGACAACACGCCGTCGACGACCTGCTCGACACCACGTCCGGTCCGGCCCCGCTCGTAGGCGTCCAGGAAGGCTGCTCCAGCGGCCCGGTGCACGCTGGAGCGACGCGGCTGGTGCACGCTCTTCATCAGCAGATGCGACAGCAGGAATGCCAGATCGAACCGCGGCTCCCCCCAGTGGGCGACTTCGAAATCAATAACCCACAGTCCCCGCGCGCCAACGGAATGCGCGGTGGGCGGATCGGCGGCCACCAACACGTTCTTCGGCGACAGGTCGCCGTGCACGAGACACACCCGGCGACTCGCCATGTCGTCCACCACGTCGGCGACGAGCCCGGCAACGTCCGGATATCGATGCATGACGGTGCGGTGGTAGGGGTCGACGCGGAGTTGCTCGAAGGTCTGCGGGTCGTCCATTCTCGTACCGGCCAGCCGCTCCCCGGTGGTGGCGCCATGCCAGGCCGCCAACGCGGAACCCACCTCATGCGCCGTCGAAGCCTCGCGCTCGGCTGATGCGTCAGCATCGGCCGAACGATCGTGGCCGTGGTCACCCGTGGCAAGTAGGATCGTCTTCCAATCCCGCCACTGTGCCGGCGCCGCCCGGGTGATGAGGACTACGGCGTCCGCATCGACGTCCACGACCGCTGGCACCAGCCCCGGCGTCACGCTGGCGACGACCTGCAGCGCCTCACCTTCCGTCAGGGTGCGCTCACGGTTCGCGGTCCAATCGTCCGCCACCCGCAGCTTCCCGCGCGCCTGTTTGACGACGAACGAGCCGTCCGGGGAATCCACCCGCCAGACTCCGTTGGAGACGCCCCCGCCGAGAACCTCGACCGACGCTCCCTTTTCGTGCGGGAGCACGCCGCGGCGGCACAGGTAGCCGATGACGGTGGGAGTCGTGAGTTCGATCAACGCGTCGGGTCCGCGCTTCGAGCGATGCCGTCCGCGTTGCTCGGTCGCGGACTCAATCCAGTGCAGTCCGCGGGCGTCACCGGAGGTCCACACCGGCCGCGGTCAGTGCATCGCGTATCGCGACCTTCTCCTCGTCGTTCACGGGAGTCAGCGGTCGGCGAACATTCCCGCCGTCGCGACCCTGCAGCGCGAGCGCGTACCTGATGCGGGCCGTCATGTTCGGCCCATCGATCGCCCGCCAGATCGGCAGGAGACGGTCGTGGATGTCACGTGCTCGCGAGTGGTCGCCCCGCTGTACCGCGTTCCACTGATCGAGGCACAGCTGCGGAACCACCGTGAGCGTTGCGCTGATGGCGCCGCGCGCACCGATCAGATAGCTCGGGTACAACAGGTCGTCGACGGCGGTGAATACACTTCCTCCCGGCGGATCCATGTGCAGTAGGTCTGCCAACTGATGGATATTTCCTCCGGACTGCTTCACACCGATCACTCCCGGCACCTCGTTGAGCGTTCGGCACACCGTGGTCGCGGGGATGAGCGCGAAGGGGATCACGTTGTAGATCAGGACGGGCAGGCCCGTAGCCTCTGCGATGTCCCGGTAGTAGGCGATGGTCGTCTCCTCGTCGGGACGGAAGAGATAGTGCACGGGTGTCACCTGGATAGCATCGACACCGGCCGCGCGCAGCGCCTTCCCGTAGGCGATAACCTCCTTGGTGGAGTCTCGAATGATTCCGGCGATCACCGGTGCCTGGCCGCGCGTTTCGTCGACCGTCACGCGCGCGGCAGCGACCGAATCGTCGATCGACAGCATCTGACCATCGCCGGTGCTCCCGGTGATGCACAGACCCTGAACACCGATGTCGAGGTGGAGCCGCACCTCGGCTCGGAGTGCGTCGGTGTCGACGGACTCATCGGGCCCGAACGGTGTGACGAGTGGCGGAATAATTCCGGAAAGTGTGAGCGGCATGGCGGAGATTCCCATTCTCGTGAGGGCAGTGCGTCGGTAAGCGTCACCGCGGCGCTGTGCGTAGTGGGGGTGGTGCTTATGTAACCGGTTACATCGGCGAACGCTACTCACGCTCCCCAAGAGTGTCAAGAACATTCGCCACCACGTGGCAGTCTCGCGGCGCACTGTGGCCAGCCGTCCGTGGCGAGAAAAAATGGGGGTTGACAACACTACCCGACCTCCTCAGACTGTCCTGTAACCGGTTACATTCACTTTGTCTGACGATGACGAAAGAAGCAGCACCGACATCTGGCGCCTCACCGGTCAGCCGTGTGACGCGCTCACGAAGGAGCTTTCTCATGAAACGGAATCGAATTGTCAGCGCGAGTCTTGCGGTCGTCATGGCGACGGCGCTGGTCGCCGGGTGCAGTAGTGGCGGCGATGCCGCATCCGGCGACACCAACCAGCCGGACCCATCGTCGCCAGCGAACGCCGATGTGCAGAGCAACGTTGCGGCGAGCGGCGCAGGCGACAGCGGCGAGGCTCCCAGCGAGGCCGCACCACCGCCGGCGAGTGGATCGTCGGGCAGTGACGACTCGGGCAGTGACGACACGGACTACCCAACCCAGGACATCACCATCGTGGTCCCGTTCGCCGCCGGCGGAGGCACGGACGCCGTCGGACGCGCCGTCGCGCATTCACTGTCGAAGAAGTTGGGGCAGAACGTGGTCGTGGTCAACAAGACCGGCGGCTCCGGTGCTGTCGGCATGCAGTTCGTGCACGACGCCCAACCGGACGGATACACACTTCTGCTGTACACCGGGGAGGTCGTCACCCTCCCGCTCCAGGGCATCGCGCAGTTCGACACCTTCGACTTCACCTATCTCGCCACGTTCAACGTCGATCCCGGCGTGATGGTGGTCCCGAAGGACAGTCCCTACAAGGATTTCAACGATCTGATGGATGCGCTCAACGCGAATCCCGGCAAGCTCAAGTACGCCGCATCCGTCGTCCCGGATCCGCGCGCGTTGATACTCACGAAGGCCACCGGCGTCACCTTCAATACGATCCCCTACGAGGGCGCTGCGCCGGCGATCAAGGACCTTCTCGGTGGCGAGGCCGATTTCGGCATGTTCGGCCCGGGGGAGGTCAAGGAGCAGGTGGAAGCCGGCAACCTGCGGCCGCTCGCGGTGATGGGTGACCAACCGTTCACGGAATACAAGGGCATCGACTCGGTCCCGACGATGAAGAAGTTCGGAATCGACGCCGACTTCGCCACCTACCGGGGCGTCGCCGGCCCGCCCGGGATGCCGAAGCCGGTCGTTGACAAGCTTGAGTCGGTACTCGCTCAGGTCGGCCAGGATCCGGACTTCGTGGGATTCATGAAGAAGTCGTTCCTCGGCCTCCGGTACATGGACGCGGCAGACACCACCGCATTCATCAAGCATCGGCAGAGCGTCATCGGGCCGATCATCAAGGACCAGGGCAACTAGCCGGTCGTCGCCCGTGCGGTGCGTGTGCCCAGCGGTTACCGTGAGGCCCACGCACCGCCGGTGCGGCACATGTCGGCCGCAACCGGGGAACAGCACACGCCGGGACTCACCAACAACCGTTAGCGCAGGCAGCCCATGCGACGCAAGATCCTGACGAAGCACAAGTTCGATC
>CAZIIX010000100.1:0-8326 GCA_964539345.1 uncultured Actinomycetes bacterium
CTGACCGTCTACGACAGCACCGGCAAGATCAAGGAGATCGGCGAGAACTTCGAGAAGAAGTACGGCATCGACACCGAGGCGGTGAAGATGCACGACCCGGACGCGATGGACAAGCTCACCCGCGAGGCGCAGTCCGGGAACATCACGATCGACCTCGACTTCATCACCGACGTGCCCGCCATCGTCGGCCAGCTGCTCCCGCAGGACATCGTCACCAGCTGGGTGCCGCCGGACATCGAACAGTACGTCGATCCGACACAGCGGGACCCGCTGGTCGTGGTGACGGACTCCGAGGTGCTGACCTACAACACCGATTCCTATCCGGACGGCTGCCCGGTGGACAACATCTGGCAGCTCACCGATCCGGAGTGGACCGGCAAGGTCGCCATGCTCGATCCGCTGGCCAAGTCCAAGATCATCGGGTTCCTGATCGACCTGACGCTCGGCGGATCGGACCAGCTCGCCGAGGCCTACGAGGACCAGTACGGCAGCGCGTTGCAGACCGACGAGGAGAACGCCGGCTGGGAGTTCATCAAGCGCCTGGCGGCGAACTCGCCCGTCATGTTCTCCAGCAGCGAGGACGTGTCCGGGGCCATCGGGGCCCCGGGGCAGGAGAGCGCCCCGATCGGCCTGATGAGCCCGGCGAAGTTCCGCAACAACGCGGACAAGGGCTACAAGCTCGGCCTGTGCACCGACGTCACGCCCTGGATCGGCTATGCCGCACCGAAGGCCGCCGTCATCGCCACCGGGGCCAAGCATCCCAACGCGGCCAAGCTGTTCATCCACTACGTGATGACGCCGGAGGGTATCGCACCCCAGGTGGTGGACGCGAAGTTCTCCTCGAACTCGCAGATCGAGCCGGACCCCGACGACCCGTCGGGCCTGGGCCAGTACCGCGACCGGCTGTACTACTTCGACAACGCCAATGCCGAGAAGAGCTGGTCGATCAGGCAGGACGTCCAGGACTTCTGGCGGATCAACAACCAGTGACCGGAGATCGGGGCGACACGGCGACGCGTCGTCGATCGATCCGCATGCCATGGCGTGAGAGAGGTACCTGACAGATGTCTATCCAAGCGCCGCCGAGGCCGGAGGCGAGTGACAACCCGGACACCGAACCGGCGGTGACCGTGTGGCAGCGGGTGCGGTACAAGGTCGCCGCCTCGCGGCACGAGCCGACCATGTACATCGGGATCATCCTGTTCATCGTCCTGCTGTACCTGGTGGTGGCGCCGATCATCTCGGTGATCTCGGACGGCGTCCGGGTCCAGTACGGCGACCAGGACAAGGCGAACCAGGCCCCGGGCGCCTGGACGGGCTACTACCTGTGGCGCGTCTTCCGGTCCCCGGTCAACAAGCTGCTGTTCTGGGAGCCGCTGCTCAACACGGTGACGGTCGCCCTCGGCGTCATCCTGGTGGCCTTCAGCATCGGCATCGCGACCGCGTGGCTGCTCACCCGCACCAACGTCGCCGGCCGCAAGTGGTTCGCCACCGCCCTGGTCGTCCCGTACATGATGCCGTCGTGGACGTTCGCGCTGGCCTGGCTGACGATCTTCAAGAACCGCCGCGTCGGCGGGCAGCTCGGGTTCCTCGAGGCCGTCGGCATCACGCCACCGGACTGGATCGCCTACGGCCGGATCCCGATCACGATCGCCCTGGGTCTGCACTACTTCCCGTTCGTCCTGCTGCTGTTCGGGAACGCGTTGCGGCGCATGGACTCCCAGCTGGAGGACTCCGCACGGATCCTCGGCGCGAAGCAGGGCACCATCACGTCCAAGATCATCGTGCCGCTGATGCGCCCGTCGCTGATGTCGGCGATGCTGCTGATCGTCGCGAAGGTGCTGGGCACGTTCGGCACCCCGTACATCCTGGGGTTGCCGGTCAACTACCAGATGCTGGCCACCTCGCTGTTCGAATCCATCCGAAGTCGGCAGAACGGCGTCGGCGCGGTGATCGCCACGGTGATCGTGATCATCGGCATCGGTGTGCTGTTCATCGACTCGCGGCTGGCCAAGGAGTACAAACGGTTCGTCACCGTCGGCGGCAAGGGGTCGATGGGACGGCTGACCTCGCTGGGGAAGTGGCGACCGTTCGCCTCGATCATCACGATCGGAGCGTTCGCGGTGAGCGTGGCGATCCCGCTGCTCACCCTGCTGCTGTCGACGATCATGAAGGTGCCGGGGAAGTTCCACGCCAGCAACTTCACCCTGCAGTACTGGTTCGGCTCGTCCCTGGACAGCGTCGGGTTCCCGCACGGGATCCTCGTCGGCGGAGAGTTATACAGATCCATCTGGAACAGCGTGCGGATCGTGGGCATCGCCTCGATCATCTGCGCCCTGGTGGGCCTGCTGATCGGCTATGTGGTGGTGCGAATGGCCGGCACCAAGCTGTCCGGATTCCTCAGACAGGCGGCGTTCCTGCCCTACCTGATCCCGGGGATCGCGTTCGCGGCGGCCTACCTGTCGCTGTTCGCGGTGCGCCGCGGCCCGATCCCGCCGCTGTACGGCACGTTCGCGATCCTGATCATCGTCCTGGTCGTGACCCACCTGCCGTTCTCCTCCCGAGCGGGCATCAGCGCGATGATGCAGCTCGGGCGAGAACCCGAGGAGGCCGCCCAGGTCACGGGAGCAGGGTTCCTCAAACGGCTCGTGAAGGTCGTCATACCGATCCAGAAGGGGGCGCTGGCCGTCGGTATCGTGCTGCCGTTCATCTCCGGTATCAAGGAACTGTCGGTCGTGATCATGCTGGCGACCAACGACACCCAGCTCCTGACGACGTTGTCGGTCAACCTGGTCGACTACGGCTACACGCAGCTCGCCAACGCAGTGGTGCTGGTCATTGCCGGCGTCTCGTTCCTGATGACATACATAACGCAGCGTGTGACGGGCACGAGCCTCGCTGCCGGACTGGAGGGTTAACAGCGATGCCGGGAATATCCCTGACACAGATCAAGAAGGCGTACGGCGTGGGCGCCATCGCCGTGCACGGCCTGGACCTGACGATCCCGGACGGCGCGTTCATGTGCCTGCTCGGGCCGTCCGGGTGCGGCAAGACGACGACGTTGCGCATGATCGCCGGGCTGGAACAGCCGACGGCCGGTGAGATCCGCGTCGGGGACCGGGTTCTGGATTCCGTGCAGGAGGGCAAGTTCGTGCCGACGGAGAAGCGCGGCATGGGGTTCGTCTTCCAGAGCTACGCGCTGTGGCCGCACCTGACCGTGCGCCGCAACGTTGATTTCGGCCTGCGGCTGCGCAAGGTCTCGCACGCCGAACGCGACCGCCGGGCCGATGACGCGATGGAGCGCCTGCAGATCCGGCAATTGGCCGACCGGTACCCGGCGCAGCTCTCCGGCGGCCAGCAGCAGCGCGTGTCGTTGGCCCGCATGCTGGCCGTGAGCCCGAGCGTGCTGCTGCTCGACGAGCCGCTGTCCAATCTGGACGCGCAGCTGCGTCTGCAGATGCGCGCGGAGCTCAAGAGCCTGCACGAATCGACGAACCGGACGATCGTCTACGTCACGCACGACCAGCTCGAGGCGATGACGATGGCCACGCACGTCGCCGTCATGAGCAACGGCTACCTCCAGCAGGCCGGGCCGCCGCTGGACGTCTACCACCGGCCCGCCAACCTGTTCGTGGCAGGGTTCCTCGGATCGCCCGCGATGAACCTCGTCGTCGCGGACGGCCAGTCCGACCGGACCCCGATCGGCGGCGGGCTGCGCCAGGCCGTCGAGCGGGCCTGCCCGGAGATCATCGGCGAGGTGGAGACGATCGGTGTGCGCCCGGAGGCGATCTGCGTCGCGCGGGACCGCAGCTCGGTCCCGGCCGATGCCGCGCTGTTCGAGGTCGAGGTGCGCACCGTGTTGCCGACCGGGTCGAGCTGGGTGGTGTCGCTGCCGCCGGAGGCGCGGCTGAACGAGGCGGCGCGGCACGGCGATGACGACGCGCTCGGGGACGTCTACGCCGTGACGTTCAGCGATCCCGGTGTCAAGGCCGGCGATCGGATCGTGGGCTGGGTGCCGCTGAAGGAGCTGCACGTCTTCGACCGCTCCGGTGATCGACTGGCCGCCTGGGATGCGGCGATGGATCGGAATGACGAGGCGGTCTCGGTGGCGGTGGCGCCATGACCGGCACCCCTGCGCGCCCGGGCACGCCGCCGAAGGCGCTGCTGCTCGACTTCGGTGGAGTGGTGATCGAGACGACGTCGCAGCCCGGGTGGATCGACACCATGGCCGCCGAGATCCACGAGGACCTGGTCGCCGCCGGGTGCACGGAGCTGTCCGAGGAGGACATCCGGGTCGACATCGATGCCGGCCGCCGGGCGGATTCGCTGTGGAAGAACGCGATGTCGCGGCCGCCGGCGCCGATCGAGATGACGCACCGCCGGTTCTGGTCCGACTTCGTCGCGGCGGACTGGCCGGCCGCGGCGCGTGAGCTCGTCACCGCCCACGCCACCCCGTTGGCCCACCGGATGGGCATGCTGCGCAGCAGCCGCGAGGTCCGGCCGGGGATGAAGGAGCTGCTCGCCGTCGCCTCGGAGGCGCGCATCCCGGTGGGGATCGTCTCGAACGCGCTGTGCGGCCAGGTGCATCGCGACTTCCTCGCCGGCATCGGATGGGACAGCGCGTTCGCCCTGGAGGTGTATTCGGACGAGGTCGGCATCCGCAAACCGAACCCGGAGATCATCGCGATCGCGGCCCGCGCGCTGGGTGTCGATGTCGGCGAGACCTGGTATGTCGGAGACAATTTCGACCGCGACGTGGTGTGCGGGCGACGGGCCGGCGCGGGGCGCGTCATCCTGATGGAGGCGCGCAGCACCTACAAGCGGCCGTATGTCGTGCGCGACCAGCCGGACGTGATCGTCGCGGACCCGACGGGGCTGCTCGACGAGCTGCGCCGGGCGCTGGACCAACAGGACGCCGATACGCCATGACGGAGTCCGCGGGGTCGCCGGCGCCGGAGGGCCGTGCCGACCCCGCGGGTCCTGCGCGTCCCTGCCGCGGTCGACCACCCGGCAGTCGGCTGCGAGACGAATGAGTCGACCACCCGGCAGTCGGCTGACAGACGAGTGAGTGTTGAGAGAGGAAACGGACATGTCTGAGTCGCCCGACCCGGATCGGCGGCCGCCCCGCGCGGTGCTGCTCGACCACGGCGGCGTCGTCGCGCGTTCGGTGAAGACGCCCGAGCGCGCCGCGGACTTCGCGTCCGACCTGTACGGGGCGCTGGTGGCGGCCGGTATCGAGGCGCCCGAGCCGGAGCGGCTGGCCCGCGACATCGAGGCCGGGCTGGCCGGTTACAAGCTGTGGAAGAACGGCAACGTCCGGCGTCGGCATCCTCGTGAGATCCGGCCCGGCGAGTTCTGGGCGGATCTGGTGGCCGCGGACTGGCCGGACGCCGCGCGCGCCTGGGTCGAGGCGTCCGCCCGTCCGCTGTGCCGCCGACTGATCGAGTCGCGCGGCAGGAAGCAGCTCGGCCCGGGAATGATGGAGTTCTTCGACCACTGCCGCGGCGCCGGCATCAGGACGGGCCTGGTGGCGAACACGATGCTCGGCGAGATCGTTCGCGACTACGCGCGGCAGTGGGGGACCGATCGCTTTCTCGCGGTCGAGGTGTACTCCGACGAGACCACCGTGCGCAAGCCCGATCCCGAGGCCATCTGGATCGCGACCCGCGCGCTGGGGCTCGACCCGTCGGACGTGTGGTTCGTGGGCGACAACTACGACCGCGATGTCCTGTGCGCTCGCCGCGCGGGCGCCGGACGGGCGATCCTGATGCGCCCGGCGGACAAGTGTGACCCCGATGCCTGGCCGCAGCCGGACGCGACGGTCGAGGACGGCTTCGGCCTGGTCGACCTGCTCCGCGACGCCGGCGGTGGGGCGTGAGATGACGAGCCGAGAACTGGCGATGGCCAACGATGGAGGGCAGAGCTGATGGACCGCGACGAGCAACAGCACCTGATGGAGGTGGCAGCGGAGGCGGCGACGGCCGTCGCCGATGACATCCGCGCGGCGTTCCGGCAGGGCATGAACGTCGATTTCAAGCGCGACCTGCACGACCCCGTCACCGAGCACGATCGTCGCGCGGAGCAACGTATCCGCGAGGTCATCACGGCGCGGGTGCCCGACTCGACCATCATCGGCGAGGAAGCCGGCAGCGAGGGCAGCGGTGCGGTGCACTGGTATGTGGACCCGATCGACGGGACCGGGAACTTCGCCGGCGGTCTGGCGTTCTTCTGCACGTCGATCGCCGCGGCCGTCGACGGCGAAATCGTCGCCGGCGTAGTGCTCGATCCGATGGCGCGGAACCTGTTCACCGCGACCCCGGAAGGCGCGTGGTGCAACGGGTCTCCGATTGCATCGCGGGGCGCCGCGACGGAGACGGGCGCGCTGCTGGTGACCAGCTATCCGAGCAGTGTGGTGCTGGAGCACCAGGCCGAGCGGTCGTTGGAACACCTGGGCCGGCTCATCGGCAGCTACCGGACCGTGCGCCGCATCGGTAGCGCCGCCCTGACCTTGGCGCACGTCGCGGCCGGCTGGATCGATGTGGCCTTCGGTGTCGGCATCCACCCGTGGGACGTGGCGGCCGGGTCACTCCTGGTGAAGGCCGCCGGTGGTGTCTATCGGCCGTTGTGGTCGGACGGTCCGGCGCAGGGCACCGATTTCGAGGCGCCCGGGTATCTGGCGACCGTGGCGGACATGAATCTCGACGTGCTGGCCTCCGTCACGGATGAGATCACCGGCCAGGTCGGGGCGTCGCAGGTGGGGTCGCGGCAATGACGATGTCCGCCATCAAATGGATCGTCACCGATCTGGACGGGACACTGGTTGGGGCCGACCTCCAGATGGTGGACCGATCGGTGCGGGCACTGGGCGAGTTCCGCGACCGCGGCGGCGAGGTCTTCATCGCCACCGGTCGCAACGCGGAGTCCGCGCGCCCCTACTACGACGCGCTCGACCTGTCGACGCCGGCGATCCTGTGCAACGGTGCGCGTGTCGTGGAGATGACGTCCGGAAAGCTGATCTACAGCAGGACGATCGGCGACCACTACGCCGCACTGCACGCCGATGTGATCGCCACGCTGCCGCCGCACATCGGCGCGGTGGCTTTCGTCAACGGGGAGCCGATGATCGTCTGCGACGCTCCGGCGCTGAAGGAGTATGCGCGCCGGGATCGGATCATCCTCGGCCGGCCGCCGGCGCCGGCGCCGCTGCAGGACGTGGTCAAGGTGCTGTTCGTCTCCGATCGACCGGAGCTGGATGCGTTGGCAGCACAGGTGTCTGGCGTGGCGCCGGACCTGACGATCGTCCGGTCGGAGCCGACCTATCTCGAGGTGCTGCCGGTCGGCGCGTCGAAGGGTGCGGCGCTGCAGTGGCTCACGGAATCGACGGGTGTGGATCTGAGCGAGGTCGCCGCGATCGGCGACAACTTCAATGATGTGGACATGATCCGGCGTGCCGGGATCGGCGCCGTTCCCGGAAGCGCCGCGCCGGAGGTGCGCGACTTCGCGGATGTGGTCGTGGGATCCTCCGTGGCCGATGCGATCGCCGATCTGGTCCACCGGATTCTGATCGGAGAATAGCCATGGTTCCCACGGGAACGGTGATCATCGACATCCTGATCGCGTTCGGACTCTGCGCGGTCATCGGCCTGGAACGGCAGTGGCACCAAAAGGCGGCGGGGCTGCGGACGCACACCCTCGTCGGCATGGGCGCCGCCCTGTTCATGGTCGTGTCCAAGTTCGGCTTCTACGACGTGCTCGGCGAGCACGTGGTGCTCGACCCGTCGCGCGTGGCCGCGCAGATCGTGTCCGGGATCGGCTTCATCGGCGGCGGACTGATCTTCGTCCGACGCGACATGGTCCGCGGGTTGACGACGGCGGCGACGGTGTGGCTGGCCGCCGCCGTCGGCAGTGCGGCCGGAGCGTCGCTGCGACTCATCGCGCTGCTGGTGACGGTCGCGTACCTGGTCATCGCGCTCGGCACGCCGCCACTGATGCGCCGGCTGCCGCGCACCCGGTTCTCCTCGTCGGTGTTGCGCGTGACGTATGAGGACGGGCGGGGCCTGCTGCGCACCATCGTGCAGTTGTGCACCGGCAAGGGCTACTTCCTGGCCGACCTGGAGCTCGTGCGCGGTACCCCCCGCGGCCAGGCGGGCCGGGAGATCGCGGGCGGCAGCTCGGTCCCGCACGTCCAGGTGCTGCTGGAGATCGAGGGGACCAAGGATCCGAACGATCTCGTGCATGAGCTCGCGTCCCTGGCCGGGGTCGCGGAGGTCGGCATCGCCGAGGGGGCCGGTCGGGACTGAGGCGACGCCGGCGCCGACGCGGGCGC
>CAZIIX010000101.1:0-8157 GCA_964539345.1 uncultured Actinomycetes bacterium
GCCTGGATGCCGCACCCGGTGCCCAGATCCAGCACCCGCTCGACCGGCTCCCGGATGATCGCCCGGGCCAGTGTGACGGAGGCGGCGCCGATGCCCAGCACATGGTCCGGGCGCACCGGGCCGGGCCGCACGTCGGAGTCGAGGTCGGAGACCACTAGGAACGAGCGCACCTCGTCGGCGTGCGGGCGGATGTCCACCGCCGCGCGGATCCGGTTCCCGTCGCCGGGCGGGGGCGTCGCGTCGGAGGCGGATCGGTTGTCGGGCGGTGCCTGCTCCAGCGCCCCGCACGCCAGCGCCCCGTCGACGCCCAGCGACGGCAGCGCCGCGGCGACCGCAGCGACCGGCTCGGCCGTGCCCAGCAGGAACAGCCGCACCAGCGTGGCCAGCGCGGACCCGCCGGCGGCCGCTCGGCGGGTGACGTGCAGCGCCGGCCAGGGCTGGCCGCGACCCAGCGCGTTGTGCGCACCCGGGCCCAGCAGCGCCGGCACCCCGGTGGCGTCGTAGCCGGCGGCGGTCAGGTCCGCGCGCAGCCGGTCGACGGCCTCCGGGTCGGTCAGCGGCAGCGTGGTCGAACTCATCCCGGCCAGACTATCCGGCGGGCCGTCGCCCGGCGATGGTCGGAGTAGCGTGAGGGAAAGACAGCGACGACGGCGATCGAGGTGTGGTGCGGTGAATGACAACGGCCTCGGCTCGCGCGGTCACACCACCGTCATCACCGAGGCGCGCCCGTCCTACGACGACGAGTTCCGCTCCCGCCGCCGGCGCTACGTGATCATGATGGCGATGCGGCTGCCATGCCTGGTGGCGGCCGCGCTGCTCTACCACACGCCGTGGCTGGCGATCTTGATCATCCTGATCTCGATCCCGCTGCCGTGGTGCGCCGTGCTGATCGCCAACGACGGCCCGGCCCGCAAACCGAGCAAGCGCCGCCGCCGGGTGTTCACCAATCAACGGGCACTGCCCGCGCCCCGGCGAGAGATCGTCGAGGCCACCGAGACCCAGGCCGATGCGTCTGACGGCGAGGCGGATCAGGCCGCCGACGGGGCGACGCCCGGCGATGGGGGCACCGGTACCGACGGCCGGACGGCCCCCGCCGCGGCCGGGCCGAACGCCGCCGATGACCGCCCCGCGTCCGCACCGGCGCCGACTCGCCGCTCGGCCGATGGATAGCACGCGCGTCGGCGGGTAATCTGGGCTGGCGGGGCGAATCGTTCGATCCCCGCCGCAATGGCGCGCACCGCCGGCCATGGTGCGCCTCCACCCTGGGAGAGATGACGATGACGACGCCCGGACCCGCAACCGACGTCCTCGAGCGACCGGTCGACAGCACCGACAGCGATACGCCGAAGATGTTCCACTACGTGCGGAAGAACAAGATCGCCGAGAGCGCCGTGATGGGCTCGCACGTGGTCGCGCTGTGCGGAGAGGTGTTCCCAGTCACCAAGTCGCCCAAGCCCGGATCGCCGGTGTGCCCGGAGTGCGAGCGGATCTACAAGATGCTGCCGGCGGGCGGCAACGACTGAGCCGTAGCGGCTGCGGCTGACCCGCACGGCTGGGACCAACCCGCCGCGGCTATGACGCCGTTCGTGGCGGCGGTGCGTCGCTCTCCGCCGCCGGCTCGAAGCGGCGCCACTTGCGCAGTTCCCGGCGGGACACCCGGGGCGGGAAGAGCTCCAGGGTGGCGTTGTTGAACTGGGCGCCCATGATGATCGCCAGCGCCATCATGTAATAGAACAGCAAGAACGTGATCGGGGTGGCCAGCGCCCCGTACGTCAGCCCGTGCGTGTACACATAGCTCACGTACAGCCGCAGACCGAACGAGGCCACCACGAACACGGCCGTGCCGAGCAGCGCACCGGGGATGCCCCGCCGCCAGGGATGCTTGTGCTTCGGCGCGACCTTGTACAACGTGGTGAGCAGCAGCACCAGGGCCACGATCATGCCCGGGTAGTAGGCGAGGCTGATGATGGTCGTCGCCTGGCCGCGGATGGCCTCCGGGAACAGGTGCGGCAACGCCTCGGGCCCGATGGCCAGCAGCGGCAGCGTGATGACGCCGGCGATCAGCGCCACCAGGTACAGCCCGAGGGCGAAGAACCGCTCCACCGCCGGGTTGCGCACCTCGTACTGCCCGTAGGCGATCGTGATGGCCTCCACGAACGCGGAGATGGCCGACGACCCGGCCCACAGGCTGATGAAGAACCCGACCGACACCAGGTCCGCCTGGCCGTTGCGCAGCATGTCGCCGACGTTCTCCTCCAGCAGGCTGTCGACCACCTCCGAGGAGAACAGGCCGTGCATGAGGATCAGCACCTGGTGCTGGACCATGTCGATGGTGTCCGGCCCGAAACGTTGCCCGACGTACCCGACCATGCCCAACAGCGCCAGCAGCAGGGGAGCGGTGGACAGGGCGGACCAGAACGCGCCCTGGGCGCTCAGCCCGAACAGCGAGTCGTCCCAGGCCTTGCCGATGGTGCGCTTGGTGATCCGCCATGCCACGTGGCGCCGCGAGCCCGCCCGGACGGCGGGCACCGGCCCGGTGCCCGGCCGCGGCCACGGCAATGTCGGGTGCCGCCCGGGCAGCGCGCGGGTGGTGCGCCGGGTCGGGGCGGTGGGGTGATCGTCCGGTCCGGCGGGCGAGGCGCGGCGGGGGCCGAGCGCCTCGGCGCCGAGTGGATCCCCGACGGCGTAGCTCGAGCGGGACTCGCCGGTCCCGTGCTCGGCCGCGCGCCGCGGTGGGCGCCCGTCGTCGGCTGGTGTGGTCACACAGAGAGCATGCCTGCCGCGGCGGCGGCAGCCGGGCAGACACTCGGTGTGCGGCCCAGTTTGTGACCGATCGCGCGACGCTCGCATGGGGCGTGTCGAGCGACCCGCGCGGGGACACGCCGCGCGCACCTGCGGCGTCGGAAGTCCGTTCCAGCACGGCGAAGCCGGTGGCGTAATCTGCTTCAGGCCCCTGCCGGGGCGGTGAGAGAGCGCGGGGGAGTAGTGCAGCACGGGCCGATGACGGGGCAGACGATCGATGCTTCGCGGTCGATGCTGCGCGCATGGCAGCGGCAGGCGCTGTCCCGGTACGGCGACGCATTGCCCAAGGACTTCCTCGTCACCGCCACACCCGGCGCGGGCAAGACCACGTTCGCGCTGGCGGTGGCGCGGATGCTGCTGGACAAGCGGCTGGTACGACGCGTCGTCGTCGTCTGTCCCACCGATCACCTGCGCACCCAGTGGGCCGACGCCGCCGGGCGGGCCGGGCTGACGCTCGATCCGACGTTGACCAACGCGGCCGGGCCGGTGCCGGACGGGGCGGACGGGTACGTCACCACCTATGCGCAGGTCGCCGGACGGCCGGCGATCCATGCGGCCCGGTGCCGGTCGAGGCCGACGCTGGTCATCCTCGACGAGATCCACCATGCCGGTGACGGATTGAGCTGGGGCGATGCGGTGTCCGTCGCGTTCGACGATGTCGCCCGTCGCCTGTGCCTGACCGGCACGCCGTTCCGCACGCGACCGGACGAGCGCATCCCGTTCGTCGAGTACGAGCTTCTCCCGCACCCCGACGGCGACCTGCTCACCTCGCAGGCCGACTTCTCCTACGGCTACGCCGATGCGCTGGCCGACGGGGTGGTGCGGCCGGTGGTCTTCGCCGCCTACACCGGGGTCTCGCGCTGGCGCAACAGCGCCGGCGAGGTGATCGCCGCGTCGCTGTCCGAGTCCGGGACGAAGTCGGTGGAGGCCGCCGCGTGGCAGACCGCGTTGGATCCGCGCGGCGGGTGGGTGCCGCACGTGATCGCGGCGATGGACGAGCGGATCACGCATCTGCGGTCCCACGGCATTCCGGATGCCGCGGGGCTGCTGCTGGCCAGCGATCAGGACGCCGCGCGTGCCTACGCCGAGCTGGTCCGGTCGGTGACCGGCCGTCGGCCGGCGCTGATCCTGTCCGACGATCCGCGCGCGTCGCGCAAGATCGAGAAGTTCCGCGACTCGGACACCCGGATGGCCGTGTGCGTCCGAATGATCTCCGAGGGGGTGGACATTCCGCGGGCCGCCTGCCTGGCGTGGATGACGAACTACCGCACGCCGTTGTTCTTCGCCCAGGCGGTGGGCCGGGTGGTGCGCTCGCGCAGGCCGGGGGAGACGGCGACCGTGTTCCTGCCCGCCGTCCGGCCGCTGCTGGCGCTGGCGGCCGAGATGGAGGCCGACCGGAACAGCGTCATGGTGCCGCCCGCCCGCACCGACGATGACGAGGGCCTGGATCCGCTCGACCTGCCCGAGCCGTCCGAACGCACGGGGGAGGACGGCATCGAGACCGTCGACTCGGACGCGTCGTTCGCCCACCTGCTCGCGTCCGGCCGCGCCGTGACCCCGCAGGATCCGGCCACCGGATACGAGCTCTCGCGCGAGGACGAGGAGTTCCTGGGGCTGCCCGGGCTGCTCACCGCCGAGCAGACCGCGGCGCTACTGGCGCAGCGCGACTCGGAGCTGCGGCGACGCGTCGCCGAGGGCCGCACCGGCCAGGCGGAGGGGCAGCCGCTGCGCGCGACCGGCACCGACGGGGCGCCGGCATGGCGGGTGACGGCCGAGCTGCGGCGCGAGGTCAATCAGCTGGTGGGCCGGCTGGCCGCGCGGACCGGGGAGCCGCATGCGGCCATCCACGCCCGGGTCCGGCGGGCGGTGCCCGGACCGGGGTCCGCGTCGGCGAGCGCGGACCTGTTGGAGCGGCGCAGGGACCACATCCTGGGCCTGCTCTGACCGGGGCCTGCTCTGACCGGGGTCTGCTCTGACCTGGGTCTGCTCTGACCGGGCGACGCCGGGTGGCGGTCAGGTGCTCGACGCCAGTGCCTTCGCGGCGCCGACGAGTGCGACGAGCCCGCTGAGCAGGAACAGGTACCAGCCGACCGTTGCCGCACCGAACAGGTCACCGAGCGTGGTCGACGATCCCCCGTGCCAGAGCAGCCAGTAGAGGGCGCACAGCAGCGCCACCAACGCAGTCACCAGGGCGATCACGGCCGGCGGCCGGTGATCGAGGGGCAGCAGCATCATGATGCCGAGCAGCGCGCTGGCGACACCGGTGACGACGACAGCCAGGATCGCGTATCCGCCGAACGCGGTCGCGGCGCCGCCGCCGCTGGACAGCACGGCCTTGAGTTCGGAGAACGTGTCCCAGCCGGTGGTGGAGACGCCGCCGTGGGCGAGCCAGGGCAGCCAGAGCTGTGCGATGCCGATCCCGCCGCCGACGATCAGCACGATCGCGGCCAGCGGGTCCGGCGCGGTGGCCCGATCGCGGACGGGCGCGGCCGACGGCGCGGTCAGTTGTCTGAGCGCTGGTCGTGGACGGTGGCGGCGAGCTCGCTGAGCCGTTCCGAGTGCTCATTGGCGTGGTGGCCGCAGAACAGGAGCTCCCCGCCGTTGGCGAGCACGACACGTACCGCCGCCGCCGCCCCGCAGCGGTCGCACCGATCGGCTGCCGTGAGTGCCGGGCTGGTCATTGTTCCAGTCATGTCGTCCTCCCGTCTGACGGCCACTGCCAGGAGTGGCGCCACGTGCCAGCACGAATGGGTCCTGATGGCGTTCTACCCCATGCAGCGCGCTGCTGCTCGCTGATGTTCCCGCCACCGCCGCATTGCATTCCAATCGTGACATCACCCATGCTGCCCCACGTCCGCCGGCCGGGGGGTGAGTTTCGCCCACCGCGTAACGGGCGTGTCGCTCCCCGTGGCGCCGGTGATCCCGGGCTCGCTAGCGTGGCGGGATGGAGTTCTCCGAGGTGCTGCGGCGGCGGCGGATGGTGCGCCACTACGACGCGACCCGGCCGATCCCGGCGGCGGTCCGCGAGCGGCTGCTATCCGCGGCGCTGCGTGCCCCGAGCGCCGGGTTCACCCAGGGGTGGGGGTTTCTGGTGCTGGAGGAGCCGGTGGACCGGGAGCTGTTCTGGCAGGTGACCGCCGATCCGCACCGGCCGCCGGATCGCTGGTTGGCGGGGATGCGCTCGGCCCCGCTGCTGATCCTGTGCTTCTCCCATCGTGACGCCTACCTGGATCGCTACGCCGAGCCGGACAAGGGCTGGACGGACCGCGACCCGGGCCGCTGGACGGCGCCCTACTGGGAGATCGACGTGGGCTTCGCGGCGCTGCTGATGCTGCTCGCCGCCGTCGACGCGCGGCTCGGGGCATGTTTCTTCGGTGTCCCGGCGCCGCGGGTGGACGAGGTGCGCCGCGCGTTCGGGGTTCCGGAGGCGTTCCATCCCACCGGCGTCGTCTCGGTCGGGTATCCCGCGCCGGACCATCGCTCGCCGTCGCTGCGCCGCGGCCGCCGGGACCGCGACGAGGTGGTGCACTACGGCCGCTGGGGTGGCGCTGCGCCCTAGCCACAGCGCGCCGGAACCGTCGGGCCCTTGTGCCCTGGCCGGCGCGGTCGGAGCGGGCGATGCTGGGCCCATGACGCAGGACGAACGGCCGGGCGCGGACCCCTCCGACCTGCTCGCCCGGTGGGTAGGAGTCGGCCTGCTGACCGTGGACCAGGCGGACCGCATTGCGGCCTGGGAGGCCGGCGCGCCGGCGCAGGGCTGCTCCGGTGCGCCCGGACCACCCGGACCCGTGGCCCTGCCGGGCCAGGCTCATGTGCCGCCGCGGGCCGCGATGTTGCCGCGGGCCGGGATGTCGCCGGTGATCGAGGCGCTGGTCTACCTCGGCGGCGCGATCGTGCTGGCGGCCGTCGGCATCGTGGTCGGAACCTACTGGAACGAGATGACATTCGCGGGGCGGGTGGCGGTACCGGCCGCGGCGATGGCGGTCCTGACCGGCGGCGGCGCCGCGGTCCCGGCCTCGCTCGGTGCGCTGGGCGTGCGGTTGCGATCCGCGTTGTGGCTGGCTGCCGCCGGCGCACTGCTCCTGCTGCTGATCGTGCTGACCGGGCGCGCGACGGACGCGGGTCGGCTGGACGGGCCCACCGCCCTGCTGATCGTCGCCGGGGTGCTGCTCGCCGGGTCGGGCCTGTTGTGGCTGTGGCACCGCACCGGCGTCCAGCAGCTCGCGACGTTCGTCGCCGTGGAGTTGCTGGCGGTCGCGCTGGTGCAGCTGGCCGACACCGGGTTCGCCGGGGAGTTCGGCGCGGCGATGGTGGTCGTGGCGGCGGCGTGGGGGCTGCTGTCCGCGATCGGGGCGCTGCCCGGCGGCGGGCGGTGGTTGCCGGCAGCGGGCAGCGCAGTGGCGCCCGGCGGCGGGGAGCCCCGCGACGGGGTATCCCACCTGGCGGGCCCGGCCCGGGCCAACGATGCGGAGTCCGCGGCGCAGCGGCGCTGGGGGATCGGTCTCGCGGCGGCCGGCGCGCTCGTCGGGTCGATCCTGATGGCGGCGCAGTGGCAGCACCCGTGGCTGGGCCTGCTGCCGGTGGCGGCCGCCGTCATCGCCGGGGTGGCGCTGTCCGACCTGTTGGTGCTGATCGTCGGCGCGGCCGGCACCTTGATCGTGCTGCCGATGGTGGTGGACCGCTACGTCCACTCCACGGTGCTGCTCGCGCTGCTGCTGCTCGTGGTGGGCGCGGCGATGGTGACGCTGGCGCTCGTGGTCGCCCGCCGGCGCGGCCGGATGCGGCCGGTGCGGTGACGGGCCCGGCGCGTCGCCCGCGCCACTCCAGCCCGCGCCACTCCAGCCCGCGCCACTCCAGCCCGCGCTACTCCAGATAGTCGCGCAGCACCTGGGACCGCGACGGGTGACGCAGCTTCGACATGGTCTTGGACTCGATCTGCCGGATCCGCTCGCGGGTGACGCCGTAGACCTGGCCGATCTCGTCCAGGGTGCGCGGCTGGCCGTCGGTGAGCCCGAAGCGCAGCCGCACCACGCCTGCCTCCCGTTCGGAGAGCGTCTGCAGCACCGACTGCAGCTGATCCTGCAGCAGCGTGAACGAGACCGCGTCGACGGCGACGACGGCCTCGGAGTCCTCGATGAAATCGCCGAGCTGCGAGTCGCCCTCGTCGCCGATGGTCTGGTCCAGACTGATCGGTTCCCGGGCGTACTGCTGGATCTCCAGGACCTTGTCCGGCGTGATGTCCATTTCCTTGGCCAGCTCGTCCGGGGTGGGTTCGCGGCCGAGATCCTGCAGCAGTTCCCGCTGGATGCGTCCGAGCTTGTTGATCACTTCGACCATGTGCACCGGGATGCGGAT
>CAZIIX010000102.1:0-3205 GCA_964539345.1 uncultured Actinomycetes bacterium
TCGCCGTCTTCGCACCGCTGACGGTCCGCTCCTACATGCGCCGGGCGTAGCAGCGGCTGCCAGTTCGTCCGCGGACCGGTCGGCGAAAGGTCTTGCCCGATGGCATGGTGACTCGTCCCGAGGCGCACCTGTCCAAGCTACTGTCCCGCCGCTAGCTCCTCGGCCTTCGCCTGCGCCGAGTCCGCCAGCTCGGTCTGGCCGCGTGCGTGGTACACGAATGCCAGGTCATGCCACGGTTGAGGGTCAGTCGGGTCGACCCGCAACGAGTACTCGAAATCGGCGACGGCCGCGTCGTATTCGTGACGCTGCGCGTGCACCACTCCACGAAGGGTCAGAAGCCCCGGATGGTGCGGGTCCACCTCGAGCTGACGGTCGAGTAGGGCGGCTGCTCCGGCCAGGTCCCCCTGTGCTTGCATCAACGCAGCACGGTTCTGCACCAGCTGCTCGTCGCCGGCCACGGGGCCGAGCCGCGCCGCCCAGTCCGCTGCGTAAGGCAGGGCCGCACCGGCACCTGCCACCCCCGTCGTACCGGCCTTGACGAACGCCGTCATCGCCACCCCGGGCAATTCCACATCCCAGGGGCGTAGCACCCGCGCAGTGCGAAAGTCCGCATCGGCCGCGGCATAGTCGCCGTTCGCCACCGACTGGGCTGCGCCCTTGAGGTACCACTCCCCGATCGACGCCGCGGCGAAACCCAGTGCCAGCAGAGCAGCCAGCGTCGGAGCGGCCCACCGAGACAGTATGACGAGGCCCGCCGGCCGGGCGCGTCGACCAGTAGTTGCTCGCGGCTCCCGCCGCACCGCCAGCAGGCTACCTGCGAACAGGCATGCCGGAATGGTCGTGCCAGGAGAAGTGAGGTGGAACTGCAATGCCACGGCGTAGCCCGCGAGTCCCGCGGCGGTGCCGGTGGTCCAGGTCAGTCCGGGGTGGGCTTTCCAGTCGCGCAGCACTGCCCTGACGATCACCGCCGTCAACGCGAGCAGCACGACGAGCAGCAGCAGACCGCCCGCGGACCAGACCTGCAGGAGAAGGTTGTGCGGCGATCCTGGAGGGTTGGTCGGCCCGATGGTCTTCTGCCACGTCAGGTCGTGGTGGGGAACAATGGCGTTTTCGAATTGGCTGGGACCCACGCCGAACAGCGGATGAGAGCTCAGGAGCGACAGGGACTCCCGCCACAGTAGTTCGCGCCCGCCGACGGTCTTGCCGGCGAGGGAGCTGGTTCCGAGAAGCCTGTCCCGCGTGAACGGAATGACCATGACGACGCCGGCCGCTGCCACCGCGACCCCCACGAGCTGCTTCCACCACCGCCGGCCCGCCGTGACGGCGACGATCAGGAGCATGAACGCTGCGCCGACGAGGGCGCCCCGCGACCCGGACAACACCACGGACAGGAGGGCGGCGACCGCACCGGCGATGGGCAGTGCCCGGCGGCGCCGCAGGGCCGCGATGAGCAGCGGCCCGCCGAAGAGCACGCCGAAGGCGCCTTGCTCGCTGGCGTTCCCCAGCAGCGAGCCGGGCCGTGCCACGTCCGACGACAGCGGCCGCAAGCCCAGGCTCTCCATGGCGGCCAGCGCGGCCACCGCGATGGCGCACCAGGCCATTGCCTGTATTGCCAGGCGAATCGTTCGGTCGCTGCGTGCCGGGCCCAACAGCCGCGCTCCGGCGAGCCCGGCCAGCAGGTAGACGGCCAGCACGGGCAGACCCTCGTAGCGTGGCGCCCGTCCGAGCAGCGACACCCACGGCTCGGCGCTGACCAGGGTGGCGACGAGAACGATGGTCCCGCCCGCGATGAGGAGCCATCGGACCGGGCGGGCGAGACGGCCCGCCGTGGTCGACGTGCTGGCGGCGAACGCCACACCGGAACCGATCGCGGCGACCGTCAGCGTCGGGAAGGTGAACCGGTTGAGCGCGCCCGGCAAGAACACCGCCGGTGTCACCAGCAGCAGCACCAGCGCCCAGTCGGCGGCGCGTGACGGGACAGCGGCGGCCGGGCCCCGTCCGCGGCCTTGTCCGCGGCCCCGTCCGAGTTTCACGGGTTGTTGTACGTATAGAACTGCGCATCATCGCCGATGGCGGCGCAGAAGGAGTCGCTGGTGCACGAGACGCGAGTGAGCTCCACTCCCGGATCCACTGCCGCTGGCGCTGACCACGTGTCGCCGTCGAACGTGGAGCTCGAGTCATAACCGACCGCCAGGCAGAAGCTCGCCGACGTGCACGATATGTCCGTCGCTCCGTCGAGGCCGAAGACGAGCTGCCCGGACCATTCCGACCCGTCGAACACGTAGACGCGGGCGCCGTTCGTCGCCGGATCCCCGACGCCTGCGACGCACATGGTCACCGACCCACAGGACACAGTCCCGATCCACTGCGGCGACACCGGTAGCGGATCGCTCCAGCTGTCGCCGTCGAATACCGTCGCGTACCCACCGTAGGAGTCCGGATCGGCATCACTCCAGCCGACGGCCACACACATGGTCGGCGATGCGCAGCTGATGTCGTTGACGTTCAACAACGGCACATCGGGTGCCGTCGTCCAGTGTGTTCCGTCGAAGGTCCACGCTGACGCATCCCAGGCGATGACCAGGCAGAACGTGTCGGTCGGGCAGGATACGAAGTCGAGGTTGAACGCGGGCGTCTCCTCATGCATGGACCAAGAAGTGCCGTCATAGGTCCTCGTCCCGCTCGAGGAGACGGCCACGCAGAAATCCGGTTTCGCACAGGAAATCTCATTGTCGATGTCGCCGGTCGACGCAGCGCTGTCGGCGAACGTACCAGAATCATAGGTCTTGACAGTGCCTGCGGTATCGGCGAGCACGCACCATGTATCGCCGCTACAGTCGAGGTCCGCCAGCCCACCTCCCTCACTGTCGAACTCGACCGGCGACCACCCGGTGCCGGTACGCATGGTCGCACCGGTCTGCGTCACAGCGACGCAGAACGCGTCCGACGGGCAGGATGCCGCGCCCGGCAGGCTAGCGGAGGGCGATATCGATTCCGTTGCGCTCCACGATGTTCCGTCATAAATGGCACCGCCGTAGTCACCGAGCACCAGGCAGAACGACATCGACGCGCATTCCGTGGTATTCGGGTACAACGTGGACGGCACGTTGTCCATCAGAGTCCACGAGGCACCGTCAAATTGATAGATGTTGCCGTCCAGCGGAATCACCGCGAGGCAGAACGTGGGCGACGCGCAGGACACGGA
>CAZIIX010000102.1:3305-8121 GCA_964539345.1 uncultured Actinomycetes bacterium
GGTCACCTCGGTGGCTGTCCACGACGCCCCGTCATACTGATAAATATGGGCGTCTTCGCCCGACGCCAGGCAGAAGCTCGAGGACGGGCACTCGACCTGCGCGAAGAAGAGGAGGCTGGCAGTGTCCCCGAGTGCCCCGGCCGGCGTCCATTCCGACCCGTCGTAGGTAAACGCGTTACCGTAATCATCGATGGCGGCGCAGAACTCGTCGCTGCTGCAGGACACCGCGCTCGGATCGCCGTGCCGTCGCGGGAACGGCTGCGTCGCCGCGGACCACGAGCCGGGTTGCGCGGTCGGAGCGTCGAGTGTGACGTCGACATCGGACTGCTCCTCACCGGCGGCTACCGATACCGCCGTGGCAGAGGAGACCGGGTCGGAGGCCCCGTCCCAGGACTCACCGTCGTAGCACTGGGGTATGAACGAGCGTCCGTCCCAGTCCTGGAAGCACAGGTAATAGTCACCCGCGGCCAGGCCGGACACCGAATAGTCGCCATCACTGGCGGTCCACACGTCATCGACATTCTGTCCGTCTGCGTCGAAAACGGTGACGTCGATGTCGTCGATGCCGTTGCCATCGGAGTCGGTGACCGTCCCGGCGATCATTGCGCCGGCAGCGAGGCTGACGTCGACAGGCGTCGATTCTCCCTCAGTCACTGACACCGGGGTTGCACTGGTCGGATCGCCGTACGGCTTCCCGTTGTAGCACTGGTTCAGATAACCGGTCTCCGACGCGCCCGACGCGCCCGACGTGTTGAAACATATCGAGTAGTGGCCCGTCGAGAGGCGGGGGACTCGGAATTGTCCCGACGCATCGGTCGCCGCGGACGCCCACCACACGACCGCACCACTCGAATCGTAGACGCCGACGCTCACGTCGCTCACCGGGCTGGCGTCGTCGACATCAGTGACGGTGCCGGAAATGCCGCCAGCCTCTCGGAGACTCGCGCCCACGTCTGTGCTGACTCCCGGTGCGGCCTGCACGTGACTCGCGTCCGGGTTGGGGCCATCGTCTGCAGAGCTTTGCCATGGGACGCCACCGGAACACTGGTCGAAGTACCCAGCCGGAGACGTCCCCCGTGCTTCGTACGCGTCAAAACACACGACATAGACGCCCGGGAGGAGTCCCGGAATCGAATATGTTCCGTCGGCTCCCGTCGTCCCGGAGGCGATCGAATAGCTGCTGCCCGGGGAGAAGACTCGCGGGTAGACGTCTTCGATAGGGGAACCATTGGAGTCGGTGACCGTCCCGGAGATGGCACTGGCCGCCGACAACTGCACGTCGATGGGATTGGTGTCGTCACTTGACAGACTCACCGAGGTCATACCGCCCGGCAGATTCCCGTAGTAGCTGTTCGCATCGTTGACCCAGGCGACGCCGTCATAGCACTGACTCAGGTATCCGGCCTGTGAATCGCCATCGGCGTACCGAGCATCAAAGCAAAGGGAATAGTCACCCGCGTCGAGGCCGGTGATGGAATATGTTCCGTCGCTGGCGGTGTTGTCCCAGCCGACCTCTTCGTACCCGGCGGCACCATCTGACTGCCAGACGCCCACCTCGACACCCTCGATACCGGCACCCGATGATCCGGCCCCGGTCACTGTTCCGGATACGCCGGCGGCGGGGTCCAGCTGTTCGTCCGCAGTCGCGACAATTCCGGACTGAACGGTAATGGTGTCGGCCGTATCGGGGTCGTCGGCCGGCTTCCCATCGAAACACGAGCCCAAGTACCCGAAACTCGCTGCGCCGCTGGCAGACGTGGCGTCGAAGCACAGTCGGTAGTCGCCGGGCGACAGCCCGCCGATCGAGTAGCGCCCGTCGGCTCCGGTGGTGACATTGTTCAGTAATTCGCCATTGCTGTCGAACAGCATGGCCCAGACGCCCGCCACCGGGTCGGACGCATCGAGACCCGTGACCGTCCCGGCTACCGCGCCGCCCTGGCGGAGTTCACCGTTGACGTCCGGCCACCGGTCACCGGCGGCGAGGTCCTTCACCTCCACCTGGGACCAGGGAACACCACCGTCGGTGGCCATGTCCTGCTGATCGAAGCACTGATCGGCGTACCCGGGCGATTCGGCCGTCACCCCCGCCTGGCCCGGCTGGAAACAGACGACGTAGTACCCGGCCTGCAGCCCGCGGAACGTGTAGCTCCCGTCGGTCCCGGTTTGAATGCGAACCTGGGAGAGCGGGGTGGACGGGTGGCCATCGGCCACCCGGTACGCGAGCACACCGACATCGGCTACCGCAGAATCGTCGGACCGCGCCGTGACTGTTCCTGCGATGGTGATCCCGGACGCCAGTTGCGCATCGACCGCAGTCGCCCGGCGGGTGGCCGACGGAATCGTCACCGTGTCGCTGCTGTCGATCTGGGACACGATGTGGACGACGCCACCGTTGGCGATGTCGTTCGCTTGTCGCCAGTTCCAGAGGTGATTGCCGTAGCACTCCGCGCGGTATCCTCCGCTGGACGGCCCACCCGTGGTCTCCGACGTCCCCGTGAAGCACACCTTCGCGGAATCGGTGGGGAGCCCGGTGATTTCGTAATCGCCGTTCGCGTCGGTCTTGGCCGTCGATATGGACGTGGCGGTAGCGCCGTTGGCGACCGGGAACGCCAGGACGTAGACGTCCGTGATCCCGCCGCCGCCGTCATCGGCTGTGACGGAGCCCCGGATCGCGTACCCCGTCGAGAGTGCATCGTTGACTGTGGCCTGCGCCGTATCAGTGACCGTGGTGGCCGGCGTCGGGCCCGCCCACGCCGGCTGCCACGGTGCCTGGCCCGGAATCCACAGTGACCCACTGCGGGCACACGAATTGACGTATCCGGTGGTCGAGGAGCCGCCCGAGGCACCTGACGCGTCGAAGCACACCCAGTAGTCGCCGGCAGCCAGGTGGTCCGTGGAGTAATTCCCGTCCTGGTCCGTGGTCGTCGTGGAGGCGGGCGTGCCGAAATCGTGATCGGCGAGGTTCGACGCACCGTAGATATACACGTCGACCCCGGCCAATCCGGCTCCACCATCGACGGCGGTGACGGTTCCGCCAATAGTGCCGGCGACGGCCGGATGGGTATCCGACTCCGTCGTTGCCGTGACTGTTACTCCGTCGGCATAGTTGCCGTTGCCGTCGTGCGCGAAAAGGGCGTAGGAATATTGTGTGTCGGCGTCGAGCCCGGTGTCGGTGTACGTCACGGCGCTCGCGTCGGTGTCCGTCACCTTCGTCCCGTCCGTCGGCGAGGACGGTGCAGCACTGCCCGCCGCCCGCCGGATCATCACCCCGGCGAAGTCGCTGTCGGACGGATTCGTCCAGGACAATGTGATGGACGAATTCGTTATCGCGGCCGCTTTGACGTCGGTGACCTTGCCGGGCGCGGTGTCATCGTCATAGGTGAACCGCGCGTGCGTCGTCGTGGGAGAGGTCCCGCCCTTCGCCATGACTCGCACATCGACTGTGCCAGCGGCGTGCGCCGGAGTCTTGACCGTGAGCTTCGATGCGGATACGACTTGGAGCGAGGTGCCGGCCAGCCCACCGAATGTGACCGAAGAGACGGAGACGAAGTTCTCGCCCGTGACGGTGACGGTGGTGCCGCCCGAGTCCGAGCCGTGTCCTGGCGACACGCTCGCTACGGTCGGCGACGGCGTCACCGGTTCCGTCGGCTTGGTCGGCTCAGTCGGCTTGGTCGGCTCAGTCGGCTTCGTGGGCTCGGTCGGCTCGGTCGGCTCGGTCGGCTTCGTGGGCTCGGTCGGCTCGGTCGGCTTCGTCGGCTTGCTGGGCTTCGTCGGTGTGCTCGGCGTCGATGGTGTGGTGGGGTTCTCCCGCGACCACGGTGCCTGCACCTCCTTGTCCGTCCGATGCATGAACGACGCCATCGACTGGCGCGTCACCGGCAGCATCGTGCCGAACTTCCCGCCGCCGATCCCCGAAGTGATCCCGCTGCCCTTCATCCACGTGATGACCCCGCAGAACGTGTCACTGATCGCGACGTCCTGGTACGGCTTCGTCGTGCATTTCGGAGCGGGCGTGTGCGGAACCGCAATGCGGTAGATGAACGCCGCCATGGCGCCGCGCGTGACCGGATTCTCCGGCTTGTAGGTGTGATCGGGATATCCGTAGGTAATGCCATCGTTGACCGCCCACTGGATATACCCGCAGAAGACGTTATCCGTCGCGACGTCCGGGAACGGTTTGCTGGTGCACTTCGGCGCTGCTTCGCCCGGATGGGTCAGTCGGAATAGGAACGCCGCCATGGACCCTCGATTGACGACATTCGCCGGGTGATATTTCCCGTCGGCAGGCTTCGTGATTCCCTGCCCTCCGAGCCACGCGATGTTCTCGCAATGCACATTCGACGCATCGACATCCGGATACGGGTGACATCCGGCCGCCGAAGCGCTGCGCATACCGACCGCGACCATGAGACCGGCCACCAATGCTCCCACCGCCAACAGCGACAACGACCGACCGAAAATTCTCTTGGTGTGCTGCTGGCGTGAAACCACGACTTAGCCTCCATAGCGGCTCGGACAACGAATATGGAGCGGTAGTCAAAAAGCTAGGCCGCCAGTCGTTCCCGCAGCAATGCGTAACTCTGCTTAAGCCCATCGATAATCCGTAATCCCAATGACGTACGAAGCGCGCCACGAAATGTGGTGAGAGGGCGCGCCGGTACCTCAGAGCGCTCGGGCGGCACCTCAGGACATCGCAAGGACTGGGAGCCGGGGCACATCAGGGATCGGCACCACGATCGCCACATCGATCGTCGCCGGGGTCCGCGCTGCGCGAGCTGGCGAACCACGGCGCGGTCGGCGCGGACCTGGGGTGGAC
>CAZIIX010000103.1:0-1199 GCA_964539345.1 uncultured Actinomycetes bacterium
GCGCCGCGACTCTCGGCGGCGGGGGGTTCCGGCGCCACGAACGGCGCCACCTCGCCCACCAGGTCCGTGACGGCAGCAGAGCCCGCCGTGACGCGGGTCGGCGTGACGGTGATCTTGGCCTTGCGCAGCAGCACGGCGAGGTCGCGGCGCTGCTCGGGCAGGCAGATCGTGACCACGGCGCCCGCCTTGCCGGCGCGCGCGGTGCGTCCGGAGCGGTGCAGGTACGCCTTGTGCTCCACCGGGGGATCGACGTGCACCACGAGCTCGACGTCATCGATATCCACGCCGCGCGCGGCGACATCGGTGGCCACCAGCACCCGCACCGAGCCGTCGCTGAACGCGGCCAGGTGCCGATCGCGTTGCGGCTGGGAGAGATTGCCGTGCAGGTCGGTCGCGGGGATCCCGGCCGCGGTCAGCTTCTTCGCCAGCTTCTTCGCGTGATGCTTGGTGCGGGTGAACAGGATGCGCTTGCCGGTCCCGGAGGCCAGCGCACGAACGACGTCATCCTTGTCCTGCGTCGCCACCTCGAACACGTGGTGCGCCATGGCCGCGACCGGCGACGTCGCCTCGTCGACGGAGTGCTGCACCGGGTCGGTCAGGAACCGGCGCACGATCGTGTCGACGCCGTTGTCCAGCGTCGCGGAGAACAGCAGCCGCTGGCCGCGCTGCGGGGTCTTGGCGAGGATCCTCGTCACGACCGGCAGGAAGCCGAGATCGGCCATGTGGTCGGCCTCGTCGAGCACGGTGATCTCGACCGCGTCGAGTGTGACGAAGCCTTGGTGCATCAGGTCCTCGAGCCGGCCGGGGCAGGCGACGACGACGTCCACGCCGCGTTGCAGCGCACTGACCTGCCGGCCCTGTTTCACCCCGCCGAAGATGGTGGTGGTGACGAGTCCGTAGGCGGCCGCGAGCGGGCGCAGCACCGCGTCGATCTGGGTGGCGAGTTCGCGGGTGGGCGCCAGGATGAGGCCGCGGGGTCGTCCCGGCCGGCTGCGGTCACCGGACGGGCGTGCGCCGAGTCGGGCGGCCATCGGCAGGCAGAATGCCAGTGTCTTGCCGGAGCCGGTCTTGCCGCGGCCGAGCACATCGCGGCCGGCAAGGGTGTCGGCGAGGGTGTCGGCCTGGATCGGGAACGCGGTGGTCTTGCCGTCGGCGGCGAGCACCTCGACGAGCGGGGTGGGCACGCCGAGCGCGGCGAA
>CAZIIX010000103.1:1299-2430 GCA_964539345.1 uncultured Actinomycetes bacterium
CGACCGCACGAACCCTCGGTGGGCGAAGCTGGATCACGCACCCGGTCGCGCTTCACAGAGCTGGGTGCGGTTCGCCGAAATGAACGGAGCAGAGTGATCGCGCTGGTCAGCGCGTAGGCCCGGCAGGACGTGCCGTGTTCTCCGACGCAGGAGATCCCGGTCCGGCGTGAGCCGAGGTGGGATCGCCAGTACGCACTCTAGCAGCGCGGCGCCGTCCGGGGAGCGAGTATGACGCAGTCCCGGGTATGACGTATCCCACGTGGTGCAGCCGGCGGGTCAGGTGATCTCACCGACGAGGCAGCACCCGGGGCACTGCGATGGCGGGGCCGTCGGCCTCAGCGCTCCGCGGCCGACTTGATCGCAGCCAGGGTCGCCGGTATCCCGTCGCGCGCCGCCCGGAAGCGCTTGTCGATCTGCGCCTCGGTCTCCGCAGGATCGCCGTAGCGTTCGGCGAACCCGGCCTCGCCCGCCGGGAGGAAATGCCAGGACTCGGTGACCTTCGTGCCGCCGTCGGCCGGTTCGAAACGGTAGCCCCAACGGGTCCATCCGCCGCTCACCACGAACGCGAATTCGCTGCCGGCGTCGGCGGTCTCGACCACCGAGTGCGTCTCCCACGTCCGCTCGGGGGTCTCGTTGCGGCCGGTGAATCCGTCGCCGGGCTGCGGCGCCGCGCCGCGGGTCGGCCCGGCATCCGCATCCCACCAGCACGCCTTGCACACCGGGCTCCACTCGCCCATGCGTGTGATGTCACTGACCATGGCGTAGACCTCGGCCGGCGGGCGGGCGATCACGACCGAGTCGCTGTATTCACGTTGCGTCATAGCTGGAACCTACCGCCGCGGCGGCATGCGGAGCCGGCGGCGGGGTCCCAGCGGCTGCGGGGCGCCGGCTCAGCGCGGCTCAGCGTGGCTCAGCGTGGCTCAGCGCGGCTCGAACCCGAGGTCGGCGGACAGTGCTGCCGCGGCGGCCACGGTGGCCTCGCAGGCGGGGGCCGGGTCGGCGACCGCACACCGCAGCTCGATGGCGGCGAGCACGATTCCCCGAAAGTCACGCACCGGGGCCGCCACTCGCACCACCGGCTCTGTCGGGTCCGGCGGCTCGGCCGACTCCGCCAGCTCCATCGGCTCCGCC
>CAZIIX010000103.1:2530-8101 GCA_964539345.1 uncultured Actinomycetes bacterium
CGCTGTCATCGGGGCTCGCCGGCTCCGCCTCGAACAGGACGTAGCCGTGCTGGCGCGCCTGCCGCAGATGCGCGGAGAGCCGGTCCGTCTCGGTCGGGTCCGACGCGTCCTCCGCGCGCAGCCCCGCGATCGCAGCATCCGGCCAGTCCAGCAGCAGCGCCGGCCCGGCGGGGGTGGACATCAGCGGCGTGGCCCGGCCGTCGTCGCGGGCGCCGAACGGCACGCTGGCCGCTCCGCCGGCGGTCATCAGCGACAGCACCTGGCCGCCGATCAGCACGCACAGGCGCGATTCGCCGGGGGTGCTCGCACCCAACCGGCGCAGGTGCACCGCGGCCGCACGCACCAGCCGGGTCTCGACGCCGCGCGCGGCGAGCCGGTACAGCCCCCACCCGAGCTGGTAGGCGCGGGTGCGCGGATCGCGTTCGACGAGCCCCTCGGCCTCCAGCGCGCGCAACGCCCGCGACACCTGGCTGTTCTCCCGACCGAGCCGTTCCGCGATCCGCACCACGCCCAGGCCGGAGCGGCGCAGGCTCTCCTCGCTGGCCAGCTCGCGCAATACCTCGAGGTCGCGCCGCAGACCGGCCGAGTACGGCGCGGAGGCGTGCTGGGCGGTCAGCCCGGAGTCATCGGACACCATGCAGAAAAGCCTCTCACCGGCTGTCGAGGGCGCCGGCGACGCCCGACCCACCACCATTCCGTGCACTCACCGCAAGGCGGCTTGCAATGATCACCCTACGCCGTTATCGTGCCATTACGTGCCCTTGGTCGTGTATTGGTCGCAGCCGCAGAGAAGTGGGCAAGGCCAAGGGTGAACGCGGCGTGCGGCTTGCCGTAGTCGTCGCGGTGATGTCGCCATGAGACGGGCGTCAACGCCACGGTCGGCGCGCCGATGGGAGCGAAACGCTGAGTCTTACCGAATACTTCGTTGACAACTGGATCGACGTGGTCAATGACGTGATCGGGCACATCGACATCACGCTCGCCGCCATGGCCATCGCCATGGTCCTCGGGCTGCTGCTCGGCATGATCACCTACCGTCGCTCGCTCCCGGCGAGTATGGCGACCACGACCACCGCCGCGTTCCTGACGATCCCGTCGCTCGCGCTGCTGGGCATCTTCATCACCCCGTTCGGGCTGGGTACCACGAACGTCCTGATGGCACTGGTGCTCTATGCGCTGCTGCCGATCACCCGCAACACGATCGTCGGACTCCGCGGTGTCGATCCCGCCGTCGCGGATTCCGCGCGGGGCATCGGGATGAGCCGCACCCAGGTGCTGTGGCGGGTCAAGTTCCCGCTGGCCTGGCCGGTGATCCTGGCCGGCGTGCGCGTCGCCACCCAGATGATCATCGGGATCGCGGCGATCGGCGCCTACGTCAGGGGACCCGGTCTGGGCAAGCAGATCTTCAGCGGTCTCGCCCGGTTCGGTGCGGCGAACTCACTCAACCAAGTGCTGATCGGAACGATCGGCATCATCATCCTGGCGCTGCTCTTCGATGCCGTCTATATCGCGGTGGGGCGCCTGACAACCTCAAGGGGTATCCGTGGCTGACATTCAGACCGACCTCGCACCGATGTCGGCGACCGACGGGCGCGGAGCGACCATCGAGCTCAAGGGCGTGTCCAAACGCTATCCGCGGCAACCGGTCCCAGCGGTGGACAACATCACCATGACGATCCCGGCGGGGGAGATCGTCGTCCTCGTCGGCCCGTCCGGGTGCGGCAAGACCACGACGATGCGCATGATCAACCGGCTGATCGAGCCGACCGACGGCGAGATCCACATCGGCGGCGACAACGTCCTGCGGCTCAACCCGGACCAGCTGCGGCGCCGCATCGGCTACGTGATCCAGCAGACCGGACTGTTCCCGCACATGCGCATTGCCGACAACATCGCCACCGTGCCGCGCATGCTCGGGTGGGACCGCAAGCGCATCGCCAATCGTGTCGACGAACTGCTCGAGCTGGTCGGCCTGTCCGGCGAGTACGCCCGCCGCTTTCCGCGGGAACTGTCCGGCGGGCAGCAGCAGCGCGTCGGCGTCGCCCGGGCGTTGGCGGCGGATCCGCCGGTGATGCTGATGGACGAGCCGTTCGGCGCGACGGACCCGATCACCCGGGAACACCTGCAGAACGAATTCCTGCGCCTGCAGCGCAGTCTCGGCAAGACCATCGTCTTCGTCACGCACGATTTCACCGAGGCGCTGAAGATGGGCGACCGGATCGCGGTATTGCGGGAGCGGTCGGAGATCGCCCAGTACGACACGCCCGAGCGGATCCTGGCCGCGCCGGCCGACGACTACGTGGCGAGCTTCATCGGATCGGGTGGACAACTGCAGCGGCTGTCCTTGATGCCGTTGCGCGATGCCGAGCTGCACCCGCCGGTCGCCGAGCCCGAGGGGCCGGTCATCACCGTGGAGGCGAGCCTGCGCGACGCGTTGGACGTCATGCTCGAACACGCCTGCGACACCGTCACGGTCGCCAATGGAACGGATGGCGAGGCGCCGGTCGGGTCGATCCGCCTCGACGATGTGATGGCCGCGGTGCAGACCGACGAGCCCGCCGATGATCACGCCGACAAGGCCGCCCGATGAGCGCTCCGGTCTCCACCGAAACCGCCGAGCGCGCCCCGGAGCCGCGGAGCTCGTCCGGGTCGACGCTGGACTCGACGTTCGACCGCGTCTGGTGGCGGCGGGTGGCATCGCATCTGGTCCGGCCGATCGTCGTCGGGATCGTGCTGCTGGTGCTGTACCTGTTCGTCAGCAACTACCAGGCCGATTCGATCGAACAGCGGTACCTGAACCGCGCCGAGATCTCCGCCGAGTTCACCCAGCACCTCGCGTTGTTCGTCACCGCGACGGTGATCACGATCCTCATCGCGGTGCCGCTGGGCATCCTGCTCACCCGCGAGCGCACCCGGTGGCTGCGACCGGTCGGCCTGGGCCTGGGCAACATGGGCCTGGCGATACCGTCCATCGGACTGCTGGTGCTGCTCGCCCTGTGGTTCAGCATCGGCTTCTGGACCGTCGTCTGGGGGCTCGTGGCGTACGCGGCGCTGCCGATCATCCGGAACACGATGGTCGGTCTGGAAGCGGTGGACCGCAACATCATTGACGCGGCGCGCGGCATGGGCATGTCGAAGGCGGCGGTGCTCGGCAGGGTCGAGCTGCCGCTGGCGGTGCCCGTCATCCTGGCCGGCATCCGCAACGCACTGGTCCTGACGTCCGCGACTGCGACGCTGGGCACGTTCATCGGAGCCGGCTCGTTCGGCACCGGCATCGTGCTCGGGATCAAGCTCAACCGGCCGGTCGTGGCACTCACCTTCGGTGTGCTCGCCAGCTGCCTGGCATTGCTCGCCGACTGGTTCGGCGGCGTGTGCGAGGACGTGCTCCGGCCGAGCGGAGTCTGACGAGGGCGAACCGGCACGACCGGAATTCCGGGGCCGCCTGTTTCCGGCCCCCACGAAGAAGGCGCGCACCGACGCGCACCCACCAATGAAAGGACGATTCATGGCATCCCGTCGATCAAGGCTCACCGCAGCGGTGGCCGCCACCGCAGCGGCCGGACTGGTCATGACCAGTTGCGCCATCGGAGGCGACGACTCCGACTCGGACCTGAGCGGCGGCTCGATCGAGCCGATCGATGCCCTGTCCGGGGCGGAACTGAAGGTCGGCTCCAAGGACTTCGACGAGCAACTGCTGCTGGGCCAGATCACCATCGTGGCACTCGAGGCCGCCGGCGCCGCCCCCGTCGACAACACCAACATCCAGGGCAGCGCCAATACCCGGCGCGCGCTGGAGACCGGCGAGATCGACCTGTACTGGGACTACACCGGGACCGGCTGGATCACCTACCTCAAGCACACCGACCCGATCCCGGACTCGCAGGAGCAGTACGACGCGGTGAAGAAGGAGGATCTGGAGGAGAACAAGATCGTCTGGATGACCCCGGCACCGGCCAACAACACCTACGCGCTCGCGGCCAAGCAGGAGACCGTCGACAAGTACGACGTGCACAGCCTGTCGGACTACGCGGCGCTGGCCTCGGACGACCCGGCGGCCGCGACGATCTGCGTGGAGAGCGAGTTCAAGGGCCGCAACGACGGTTTCCCGGGCGTGGAGGAGACCTACGGGTTCGACCTTCCCGATGAGCACGAGAAGCTGATGGACACCGCCGTGGTCTACACCGAGCTCGACAAGGGCGACGCCTGCAACTTCGGCGAGGTCTTCGAGACCGACGGACGGGTCGCGGCGATGAACTTCGTGCTGCTGGAGGACGACAAGCAGTTCTTCCCGATCTACAACCCGGCGCTGTCCGTGGTCGAGTCCGTGGCCGACGACTATCCGGAGCTCGAGGAGCTGTTCCAGCCGATCGCCGACAAGCTCACCACCGCGACGCTCGCGAAGCTCAACAAGGAGGTCAGCGTGGACGGCAAGAAGCCCGTCGATGTGGCCACCCAGTGGCTGCGTGACGAAGGGTTCATCGGCGAGGGCTGACCCGGCGCCGCGCGCAGCGGCTCAGCGTCCCGCGCAGCCGCTCAGCGTCCCGCCGCGGCTCGGATCAGCCGGGTCGCGGCGGCGACGTCGACCGTTGCCGTATCGATGACGAGGTGATCGCGATCCCATTCGTCATAGTCCCGGCGCTGGATCGCCTGCCAGGTCGGTTTGTCCAGCCCGGGGATGTCCAGCACACGGTCCTCGGCGCGTCGGCGATGCTCGACGGGGTCGGAGCAGATGACCTCGACCTCGAGCACGCTCGCCCGCGCGCCGAGGCCGGCCGCGCGCCACGCATCGCGGCTGGCGCGGACCGGATTGACCGACTCGGCGACCACGTCCAGGCCGGCCTGTAGCTGGTCCGTGGCCATCGCGTAGCCGACCGCATATCCGGGCGGTGCCTCCCAGCCGTTGGTCTCGCCGAAGGTGCCCTCGGCCCGGCCGATCGCGGTCTCGATGCTGTCGATGCGCAGGTAGGCGGCGCGCAGGTCGGCCGCCAGTGCGCGGGCGATGGTCGTCTTGCCGGTCGCGGGGAGACCGCCGATCACCACGAGGAGCGGAGACCGGGCGGGATCGACGGGCGGGTTCGGTCGGAACGGGTCGGCCGCCGCCTGAACCGCGGCCGTGTGGGTCGCCCAGAATTCCGCATCGCCGACCGCGGAGTTGCCGCTGCCGGTGCGCCCGTCGATCAGTTCGCGGACGATATCGCAGTGGCCGGCGTGCCGGGCCGTCTCGGCGACCACGCGGACCACGAGCGCGCCGAAGGTCGTCTCGGCACGATCGTCCGGCCACCACGCCACGCGGGCCGGCGCGTCGAGCGGCACGGTCGCCAGCGACTGGTCCGAGTGTGCCCAGGCCCGCCGGTACAGCCCGATGAGATCCTCGCTGGTCTCGTCGGGACGCGCCCACATGTCGCCGTTGCGCCACACCGAACCGTCGTCATACCAGGGCAACGACGGGCCCGGCCGGCCGACGGCATCGCCGAGGTAGCCGAACTCGATGCCGGCCAGATGCTTGACCAGCCCGAGCAGGTTCGTGCCGGTGGGGGTGAGCGGGCGCCGTCGGTCGTACTCGGTCAGGCC
>CAZIIX010000104.1:0-8089 GCA_964539345.1 uncultured Actinomycetes bacterium
ACCGGGTCACCATGCCGGACATCGACATCGACTTCGACGAGCGCCGGCGCGGCGAGGTGCTGCACTACGTCACCGAGAAGTACGGCTCGGACAAGGTCTGCCAGGTCGTCACGTACGGGACCATCAAGACCAAGCAGGCGCTCAAGGATGCCTCCCGGGTGCTCGGCTACCCGTTCGCCATGGGGGACCGGGTCACCAAGGCGCTGCCCCCGCCGGTGATGGCCAAGGACGTGCCGCTGGCGAAGATCTTCGACTCCACCCACGAGCGGTACGCCGAGGGAGGCGAGTTCCGCGCACTCGTCTCGTCCGACCCCGAGGTCAAACGCGTCTTCGAGACCGCCAAGGGCCTGGAGGGCCTCAAGCGCCAGTGGGGCGTGCACGCCTGCGCCGTGATCATGTCCTCCGAGCCGCTGCTCGACCACATCCCGATCATGAAGCGGGAACAGGACGGCGCCATCATCACGCAGTTCGACTACCCGACCTGCGAGACGCTCGGCCTGCTGAAGATGGACTTCCTCGGGCTGCGCAACCTCACCGTCATCGATGACGCGGTGGTCAACATCAAGGCCAACCGCGGCATCGACCTGGATATCGCCTCGGTGACCCTGGATGACGAGGCCACCTACCGGCTGTTGGCGCGCGGGGACACCCTCGGCGTGTTCCAGCTGGACGGCGGCCCGATGCGGGCGCTGCTGCGCCAGATGGCCCCGACCGCGTTCGGCGACATCGCCGCCGTACTCGCGCTGTACCGACCCGGCCCGATGGCCGCCAACGCGCACATCGAGTACGCCGAACGGAAGAACAACCGCCGCCCGGTGAAGGCCATCCACCCCGAGCTCGCCGAGCCGCTGTCCGAGATCCTCGGCGAGACCTACGGTCTGGTGGTCTACCAGGAGCAGGTGCAGGCCATCGCGCGGAAGGTCGCCGGCTACACGCTCGGCCAGGCCGACCTGCTGCGCCGCGCCATGGGCAAGAAGAAGAAGGCGGAGCTGGACGCCCAGCTGGAGAACTTCACCAACGGCATGCTGGCCAACGGGTTCTCCCAGGGCGCCATCGACGCGCTGTGGAACACGCTGCTGCCGTTCTGCGACTACGGGTTCAACAAGTCGCACACGGCGGGCTACGGGTTGGTGTCGTACTGGACGGCGTACCTCAAGGCCAACTACCCGGCCGAGTACATGGCGGCGCTGCTCACCTCGGTGCGCGACGACAAGGACAAGATGGCCGTCTACCTGGCCGAGTGCCGGTCGATGGGCATCACCGTGCTACCGCCGGACGTCAACGCGTCGGAGCGCAACTTCGCCACCGTCGGCACCGACATCCGGTTCGGGCTGTCGGCGATCCGCAACGTCGGCAGCGGCGCGGTGGACTCGATCATCTCCTCCCGGCAGGACAAGGGCGCCTACGCCGACTTCGCCGACTACCTGAAGAAGGTGGAGGCCGCCGCCTGCAACAAGAAGGTGGTCGAGTCGCTGATCAAGGCCGGCGCGTTCGACTCCCTCGGGCACCCGCGCAAGGGGCTGCTGATGGTGCACGCCGAGGCGATCGATTCCGTGTTGGGCGTGAAGAAGGCAGAGGCCGCCGGCCAGTTCGACCTGTTCGGGGAGATGAGCGCCGAGGACGTCGGGGACGCGCTGACCATCTCCATCCCGGACTCCGAGTGGGACTCGAAGCTGCTGCTCGGCTTCGAGCGGGAGATGCTGGGGCTGTACGTGTCCGGGCATCCGCTCTCCGGCGTCGAGCACCTGCTGGCCGCGCAGTCCGACACCCCGCTGCCGGACATCCTGGACGGCACCGTCCCGGACCGGGCGACCGTCACCGTCGGCGGCATCCTCACCGGGTTGTCCCGTCGGCTGACCAAGAAGGGTGACCCGTGGGCGACCGCGACGTTGGAGGACCTCACCGGCGGCGTGGAGGTGGCGTTCTTCCCCAAGGTCTATGCGGAGGTGTCGCTGCAGCTGGCCGAGGATGCGATCGTGCTGGTGCGCGGTCGGGTCGCCCGCAGCGACGACCGGCTCTCGCTGCACGCCGACAAGGTGACCGTGCCCGACCTGACGGAGGTCAACGGGCGGGGCCCGGTGCGGCTGAGCCTGCCGGCGGCGCGGTGCACCGGACCGGTGGTCGACCGGCTGCGCGACGTGCTCTCGGCACACCCGGGGACGACGGCCGTGCACCTGCGGCTGCTCGGCGGCTCCACCGAGCGCATGATGGTGCTCGACGACGGACTGCGGGTGACCGCGTCCTCGGCGCTGATGGGCGATTTGAAGGCGTTGCTCGGCGCGGACTGCCTGAATTAGTTCGGTGCGGACCGGCTGATCTAGTGTGGACACGGTGAGAGTGGTGCGGCGCCGATGAGATGGCCCCAGGACGCGCAGCGGCGCCTGACCGCGGCCGCCGGGATCATCATCTGCGGCCTGGTGCTGCTCGGCATCGTGCAGGGCATCGTGTGGGCGCTGGTGGCGCCGGGGCAACAGGCCAAGGTCTATCCGGACGGCGGCTACGGGCCGCTGCCCACCTCGGACTACCACCCGTTCGTCGATCTGGCGATCTTCGTGCTCTCCGGGCTGGCGATCGGGCTCGTCGCGGCCGTCGCCACCTGGCGGGTGCGGGCGATCCGCGGGAGCGTCACCCTGCTGGCGCTGTTCGTCGGCGCCAGCACCGGCGCCGCGGCCGGCTACGTCACCGGGCTGCTGCTGGCCAGTGGGGTGGATGCCTCCACCGTGGGCGCCACCGGCGCGGCCTCCATCGTCATCGAGGCGCCGAAACTCGCTACGCCGCTGGTGATGCTGGCCGAACCGCTGGCGGCGATGGTCGTCTACACGTTCCTGGTGGCCTGGGACGGCCGACCCGACCTCGGCCGGTTGCGCGCCACCGAGCGACCCGATCAGATCACCACGCCGACCAGCGAGCCCAGCCCGTAGGTGATTCCCATGGCGACGAGTCCGCCGCCGACATTGCGTGCCACGGCCCGCCAGACCGGCGCCTCGCCCAGCCGGGCGCTGATGCTGCCGGTGAGCGCCAGGGCGACGACCACGAAGCCGACGGTGATCAGCGGCGTGCCGTCGATGACGACCCCGGCGAGCGGGATCAGCGCGCCGACGCTGAACGCCAGGAACGACGCGAACGCGGCGTGCCACGGATTGGTCAGGGCGCCCGGATCGATGCCGTGCCGCGCCTCGGCGTGCGCCGCCAGGGCATCGGTCGCGGTGAGCTGCTCCGCGACCGTGCGCGCCAGCCGCTCGTCGATGCCGCGGTTCCGGTAGGCGCGGGTGAGCTCGTCGAGTTCCCGCCCGGGGGAGGTCTGCAGGGCGGTCCGCTGCCGCGCCAGCACGGCGCGTTCGCTGTCCCGCTGGGTGGAGACCGACACGTACTCGCCGGCGGCCATCGACATCGCACCGGCCAGCAGACCGACCAGGCCGGCGATCAGGATCGACGTGTGGCTGGACGTCGCGCCCGCGACACCGAGTACCAGCGCCGCCGTGGAGACCACGCCGTCGTTGGCGCCGAGCACCGCGGCCCGTAGCCAGTTGAGTCGCCCGGACAGCCCTCCGTCACGGGCACCGGCATCATCGGTGCCGGACGGACCCGTCGCGGTCGGCGGCCTTTCCACCACGGTCATAGCGCCATGGTGACCGAATTCGCGGCCGTCCGCCAGCAAGCAAAGGCTACCCTGACCTGGGACGATGGGGCCGGCTCGCGACCGCGACCGGGTCGGTCGACGGTGCGGGAGGGGCGTTCGCCGGGCACGCCCGGCCAGCCCCTAGGCTTAACGCGTACTTCCCCTGCCGAGCCGAATACGGGAACCATGCTGCGACGGATCGATCTGCGCGAGGCGACGGGCGCCACCGCCGAGCTGCGCGAGGTGCTGCCGCGCGCGGCCGGGCCGGCGCACGCCGCCGACGAAGCGGTCGCCCCGATCATCGCGGACGTGCGGCAGCGGGGCACGGCGGCCGTCCTCGACCTGGCCGAACGCTTCGACGGGGTGCGCCCGGCCTGCCTGCGGGTACCGGTCGACGTCATCGCCGCCGCCGAGGCCGCGCTCGACCCCGCTTTGCGCGCCGCGCTGACCGAGTCCATCCGGCGGGCGCGGGCCGGCCACGAGGCGCAGCTGCCGACCGAACGGCGCACCGAGATGGCCCCGGGTGCCGTCGTCACCCAACGGTGGATCCCGGTGCAGCGCGTCGGGCTGTACGTCCCGGGTGGGCTGGCGCTCTACCCGTCCAGCGTGGTGATGAACGTGGTGCCGGCGCAGGTGGCCGGGGTGACGCAGATCGTCGTCACCTCCCCGCCGCAGACCGCCAACGACGGCTGGCCGGACGCCACCGTGCTCGCCGCCTGCGCACTGCTGGGTGTCACCGAGGTGTACGCCGCCGGCGGCGCCCAGGCGATCGCGCTGCTCGGCCACGGCAGCGGGCCGGACGCCGCTTCCGGCACCCCGCGGGTCGATCCGGTCGACGTGATCACCGGTCCGGGCAACGTGTACGTCACCGCCGCGAAGCGGGCGCTGCGCGGCATCGTGGGCATCGACTCGGAGGCCGGCCCCACTGAGATCGCCGTCCTCGCCGACGACACCGCCGACCCGAGACTCGTCGCCGCGGACCTGATCTCGCAGGCCGAGCACGACCCGAACGCGGCGAGCGTGCTGATCACCGACTCCGCGGCCCTGGCTGACGCCGTCGACGCCGCGCTGCCCGACATGGTCACCGGCACCCGGCACACCGACCGGGTGCGCACCGCGCTGACCGGCGAGCAGTCCGGCGCCGTGCTCACCGCGACCCTCGACGATGCCGTCGCCGTCGCCGACGCCTACGCCGCCGAACACCTGGAGATCCAAACCGCGGACGCCGCCGCCGTCGCCCGGCGCATCCACAACGCGGGGGCGATCTTCGTCGGCCCGTACTCGCCGGTGTCGCTGGGCGACTACTGCGCTGGGTCGAACCACGTGCTGCCGACCTCGGGTGGTGCCCGGCACTCGGCGGCGCTGTCGACCATGACGTTCCTCAAACCGGTGCAGCTCGTCGAGTACGACCGGCCCGCGCTCGCCGCGGTCGGCGATGCGATCGCCGCGCTCGCCGCCGCCGAGAACCTGCCCGCGCACGGTGAGGCCGTCGCTGCGAGGCTGTCATGACCATCGGCGGCACCATCGGACTCGACGCCCTCCCGCTGCGCGAGGACCTGCGCGGCCGGTCGGCGTACGGCGCGCCGCAGATCGACGTGCCGGTGCGCATCAACACCAACGAGAACCCCTTCCCGCCCGCACCGGAACTCGTCGCGGACATCACCGCCGCCACCGCCACCGTCGCCGCGCAGCTGCACCGCTACCCGGACCGGGACGCCACCGCGTTGCGTGACGACCTCGCCGGATACATCACCCGCGCCACCGGAGCCGCCGTCGATCGGCGAAACATCTGGGCGGCCAACGGATCCAACGAGGTCCTGCAACAGCTGCTGCAGGCGTTCGGCGGGCCCGGGCGGACCGCGCTCGGCTTCACCCCGTCGTACTCGATGCATCCGATCATCTCCTCGGGAACCCAGACGGCATGGGTCGACGCACCGCGCCGCGCCGACTTCGGCATCGACATCGACGCCGCTGTGGCCATCGTCGCCGAGCGGGCACCGGACGTGCTGTTCCTGACCAGCCCGAACAACCCCACCGGTGGGGCGCTGTCGCCGGACGAGGTCGCCCGGCTGGCCGAGGTGGCTCCGGGCATCGTGATCGTCGACGAGGCCTACGCCGAGTTCGCCGCCGTGGCAGGCACTCCCAGCGCGGTCACACTCATCGACCGGTTCCCCGCGAAGCTGGTCGTCTCCCGCACGATGAGCAAGGCGTTCGCGTTCGCCGGCGGCCGGTTGGGGTATCTCGTCGCCGATCCGGCGGTGGTCGACGCGTTGCAGCTGGTGCGGCTGCCGTATCACCTGTCCAGCCTCACCCAGGCCGCGGCCCGGGCGGCACTGCGTCATGCCGATAGCACCCTCGCCTCGGTGGCCACACTCGTCTCCGAACGCGACCGTGTCGCGGGCACGTTGCGCGGCAAGGGATTCGACGTCGTACCGTCCGACGCGAACTTCCTGCTGTTCGGACGCTTCGCCGATGCACCCGCGGTCTGGCAGGATTTCGTCGACCGCGGTGTGCTGCTCCGCGACGTGGGCATCCCCGGCCATCTGCGGGTGACCATCGGCACACCGGACGACAACGATGCATTCCTGGCCGCCTGCCCGCAGCCGGCCGCCCGAGAGAGAGATCAGGTATGACGCAGCCAGCAGACGCCCCCCGCTCGCCGGCCCGCACCGCCCGGATCGAGCGCACCACCAGCGAATCGACCGTCGCCGTCGAGCTGGACCTCGACGGCGCCGGCCAGGTCGACATCTCCACCGGCGTCCGGTTCTTCGACCACATGCTCACGGCGTTCGGCGTGCACGGCTGCTTCGATCTGACGGTGCGCGCCACCGGCGACGTGGACATCGACGCCCACCACACGGTCGAGGACACCGCCATCGTGCTCGGGCAGGCGATCGCGCAGGCGCTGGGGGACAAGGCCGGGATCCGCCGGTTCGGCGACGCGTTCGTGCCCATGGACGAGACCCTCGCCCACGCCGCCGTGGACCTCTCCGGACGGCCGTTCTCCGTACACACCGGCGAACCGGACGCGGTGCTGCCCGCCGTGGTGGGGGGCAACTATCCGGTGGTGCTCAACCGGCACGTGTTCGACTCGCTGGCCTTCCACGCCAAGATCGCCCTGCATGTGCGGGTGCTCTACGGGCGGGATCCGCACCACGTCTGCGAGGCGCAGTACAAGGCGATCGCCCGGGCGCTGCGCGCCGCGGTGGAGGCCGACCCGCGGATCAGCGGCGTGCCGTCCACCAAGGGCGTCCTGTAGCGGCGGGGGAGCGCGATGGAATGGGTCACCGTCGTGATGGTGGCGCTGGCCGGCTTCGTCGGCGCCGGATCGGTGTCGATGTGGCGCACCGAGCACCGGGCGACGTCGGTGGTGCTGGCGGTGCTGGCGCTGGTGTTCCTCGCGATCGGCGTCATCGCGCTGCTCCCGGGCCCCGAAGCGGACGCATGACCGGGCGCCGCGCCGGCGAGGGGGTCGGATGAAACGCATCGTCATCCTCGATTACGGCTCGGGCAACCTCGCGTCCGCGCATCGCGCCCTGGAACATGTGGGCGCCGAGACCGTCGTCACCGCCGACTTCACCACCGCGCTGGACGCCGACGGGCTCGTCCTGCCCGGGGTCGGCGCGTTCGCCGCGTGCATGGCCGGCATCCGGCGGGTGCGCGGCGACCGGATCGTCTCCCGGCGGCTGGCCGGGGGGCGGCCGGTGCTGGGCATCTGCGTGGGCATGCAGGTGCTGTTCGCCGCCGGGGTCGAGCACGGCGAGGAGGTCGACGGGATCGGGGAGTGGCCCGGGACGGTGGAGCGGCTGCAGGCGCCGATCGTTCCGCATCTGGGGTGGAACACGGTCGATGCGGGTGCCGGGTCGGTGCTGTTCGCCGGGATGGATCCTGCGACGAGGTTCTTCTTCGTGCACTCCTATGCGGTGCGCCGCTGGGAACTGGAGGTGACTGGACCGTTCACGGAGCCGGTGGTCAGCTGGGCCGAGCACGGCGGGGACCGGTTCGTGGCCGCGGTGGAGAACGGGCCGCTGAGCGCGACGCAGTTCCACCCGGAGAAATCCGGCGAGGCGGGCGCGGCGCTGCTGGAGAGCTGGCTGCGCGCGGTGTAGCCGGCCCGCGCCGGACATGCACGCCGTGGAATACCGCGCGCGGTGTGTGGTGGTTGCGGGCGGCGCGGGGGTTGCGGGCGGCGTGGGGGTTGCGGGCGGCGTGGTAGCACTGGCGGTGTAGTGGCGCTGGCGCTGGGATCTGAGCTCTCAACGCGACCAAGATCCACTTCACCTGCGAAAACGCTGCCGAGCGTCCCACGAGAGCTCGGATTTCAGTGCATCCGGTGCTGTTTTCGTCCGGGCGAATCCGCGCTAGTATCGAACGCATGTTCGGAGAGGATGGGCCGAACCGCGGCCAGGCCCGGGACCGCGGCCAGGCCCGGGACCGCGGCCAGGCCCGGGACCGCGGCCAGGCCCGGGA
>CAZIIX010000105.1:0-6274 GCA_964539345.1 uncultured Actinomycetes bacterium
GGCCAGGTCGTCGCCGACGCCGCCGGTCAGCGTGTTGACGCCGACCATCTTCTTGGCGCCGCGATCCAACGCCGTCGAGTAGGCGAACGCGGCGTCGGCGATCTCGCCGGTGAAGTAGCCGTCCTCGATGCCACGCAGGATCCCGGAGGTCATCCGACCGATCGGGTGGTCGCCGGAGGGCACGGACTGCTCGGCGAACTGCTTGATGCGGGTGAAGATCTTCTCCGCCTCGGCCTCGATCTTGTCCGTCAGCGCCTCGACGTACCAGCTGCCGCCGAGCGGGTCGGCCACATTGGTCACGCCGGTCTCCTCCATGATCACCTGCTGAGTGCGCAACGCGATCTGCGCGGTGCGCTCGCTGGGCAGGGCCAGCACCTCGTCCAGCGCGTTGGTGTGCAGCGAGTTCGTGCCGCCGAGGACGGCCGCCATCGCTTCGACGGCGGTGCGCACCACGTTGTTGTCCGGCTGCTGGGCGGTCAGCGATACGCCGGCGGTCTGGGTGTGGAAGCGCAGCCACTGGGCGCGCGGTTCGGTGGCGCCGTACACGTCGCGCATCCAACGGGCCCAGATGCGCCGCGCGGCACGGAACTTCGCGATCTCCTCGAAGAAGTCGATGTGTGCGTCGAAGAAGAAGGAGAGCCCGGGCGCGAACGCGTTCACGTCCAGCCCGCGGGAAAGACCCAGTTCGACGTAGCCGAATCCGTCGGCGAGCGTGTAGGCGAGTTCCTGCGCGGCCGTCGACCCGGCTTCGCGAATGTGGTAGCCGGACACCGACAACGGCTTGTAGGCGGGGATGTTCTGCGTGCAGTACTCCATCAGGTCGCCGATCAGCCGCAGATGCGGTTCGGGTCCGAACAGCCATTCCTTCTGCGCGATGTACTCCTTGAAGATGTCGGTCTGCAGCGTTCCGTTCAGGTGGCCGATGTTCGCGCCCTGCCGTTCGGCCGCGACCAGGTACATGCAGAACACCGGGACGGCCGGCCCGGAGATCGTCATGGACGTCGTCACCCCGGCCAGGTCGATCCCGTCGAAGAGCACGTCCATGTCGGCGGCCGAGTCGATCGCCACACCGCAGTGCCCGACCTCGCCCAACGACCGGGGCTCGTCGGAATCGCGGCCCATCAGCGTCGGCATGTCGAACGCCACGGACAGCCCGTTGCCGCCCTCGGCGAGGATCATCTTGTAGCGCTCGTTGGTGTCCTGCGCATTGCCGAAGCCGGCGAACTGCCGGATCGTCCACGGCTTGCCGCGGTAGCCGGTCGGGTGCAGGCCGCGGGTGAACGGATATTCGCCGGGCCAGCCGATGCGATCGAAGCCGGTCACCGCATCGCCGGGGCGCGGGCCGTACACCGGGGCGAGGTCCATCCCGGACAGCGTGGTGAAGTCCGCGTCCCGGACGCGTCCGGCCTGCTCGGCGGCGTCATACCGCTCCTGCCAGCGCTGCCGGCCGGCCTCGATCGCGGCCCCATCGACGGGACGGTCCTCGTCGACGACCTCTGCCGCGGGAACGGAGTCAGTGCCGAAATCGATAGTCATGCGAACCTGCCTTCGGGCGATCGGATGGAACCGGATCGCGGTCACCACCACGGGGTACGAGTGCCACATCGGTAATACAAGGGTATCCGACTATCGGAAGTCCCACTGATTTCGGTGGCGGTCCGCCTTGCTACCGTCGGGTAATGAGCGTGAACGCCGCCTCCCCGGCTCTGCCTTTCGACCCCATCGCCAAGGCCGCCAGCACCTGGCGCGAGCGCATCGGACCCAACTGGGCCATGGAAGCGGTCACCAACATCATGCGGGTCCAGCAGATCCTGCAGGCCAGCGTGGACGAGGCGCTGCGACCGCACGGACTGACGTTCGCCCGGTACGAGGCGCTCGTCCTGTTGTCCTTCTCGCAACGCGGCTCACTGCCGATGCGCATGATGGGCGAGCGGCTGCAGCTGCACCCCACGTCCATCACCAACATCGTGGATCGGCTGGAGGCGGACGACCTGGTGCGGCGACTGCGGCACCCGTCGGACCGGCGCACCACCCTGGTGGAGATCACCGACGCCGGCCGCGATCGGCTCGGCCCGGCCACCGAGGCCGTCATGGCCTGCGATTTCGGACTGGTGGGCTTCACCGAGGACGAGGCGCGCGAGCTCTCGGCGCTGCTGACCAAGTCGCGCAAGGCGGCCGGAGACTTCAGCTCCTAGCGGTCCGCCGCACCCCGGCGGCTCGACGCGCTCGGGTGCTCGACGTGCGTGGGGCGGCCCGGCCGGGATCATCACGCACCGCGCAGCGCTACCCGTCGGGGCTGCGTCGCATCCAGTGCCCCATCCAGTCCAGCACGTCGTCGGCCGCGCGGTAGTAGTCGATGCCGCCGGCGGCCACCGCCGCGGCGGCGGTCGCGAGTTCGTCCTGCCCGGCCCGGCTGGCCAGCGTGCGACGCACCTTCTCCAGCACCACCGCATGCACCGCGGCGCGGGCCCGCCGCTCGCGCCGCTGCTCGAGTTCACCGGAGTCGACCAGGTGGTCGCGGTGCTGGGCCACGCCGGCCAGCAGCTCCGCGACACCGGTGCCGTCGCTGGCGACGGTCGGCAGGATCGGGGTGCGCCATCCGACCGGCCGCGGCGCGTCGGCGATGGCCAGTTGCACCATCGATTTGAGTTCCCGGATCGTGGTGCGGGCGCCGTCGTGGTCGGCCTTGTTGACCACCATGACGTCGGCGATCTCCATGATCCCCGCCTTGGCCGCCTGCACCGCGTCGCCCATGCCGGGGGCGAGGACGACCACGACGCTGTCCGCCAGGTGCATCACGTCGACCTCGCTCTGCCCCACCCCGACGGTCTCGATGATCACCACGTCATAGCCCAGGGCGGCCATCAGGTCGACCGCCGCCGGCGTCCCCGCGGACAGCCCGCCGAGATTGCCGCGGGAGGACAGCGACCGGATGAACACCCCCGGATCGGTGGCGAAGTCGGCCATGCGCACCCGGTCGCCGAGCAGCGCTCCCCCGCTGAACGGGCTGGACGGGTCGACGGCCAGTACCGCCACCGAGCGGGCAGCTCCTCCGTCCGCGTCGACGCCGTCCGGGTGCCGCAGACATGCCAGCAGCGCGTTCGTCAGCGTGGATTTGCCGGCCCCGGGCGCACCGGTGATGCCGATGACCTCCGCCTGCCGCGGCACGCCGGTGAGCGCGGCCGCCACCTCCGCCGCGCGCGGCCCGCCGTTCTCCACCGCGGTGAGCAGCCGCGCCACCGCCCGCACCGACCCGGCGCGGGCCGCGTCGATCAGCTCCCGGGGCGCCCATGACGAGGGTGCCGTGCCCGCACCGACCGTCCCCGGTGACGCATCCTCGGCCGCTGCCGGAGCCACGCCGATCAGCCGGCGGACGGCACGGTGAGCACCAGCGCGTCACCCTGTCCGCCGCCGCCGCACAACGCGGCCACCCCGCGCCCGCCGCCACGGCGGCGCAGCTCCATGGCCAGGTGCAGCACCAGCCGCGCCCCGGACATGCCGATCGGGTGGCCCAGCGCGATCGCGCCGCCGTTGACGTTGACGATGTCCTCGCTGATGCCCAGGTCGCGTGCCGAGGCGATGCCCACGGCGGCGAACGCCTCGTTGATCTCGTACAGGTCGAACCCGGACGGGTCGAGGTCCGCCTTGCGCGCCGCCGCCCGGATGGCGTTGGCCGGCTGGTACTGCAATGACGAGTCCGGCCCGGCGACCACCCCGTGCGGCCCGATCTCGGCGAGGTAGTCCAGGCCCCGGCGCTCGGCCTCGTCCTTGGCCATGACCACCACCGCGCAGCCCCCGTCGGAGATCTGCGACGCGGAGCCGGCCGTGATCGTGCCGTCGGCGCGGAACGCGGGGCGCAGCCGAGCCAGCGACTCGGCGGTGGTGTCCGGTCGGATGCCCTCATCGGAATCCACCGTCATACGTCCCCTGCGGGAGCTGACCTCCACCGGTTCGATCTCCTCGGCGAACGTCCCGTTGTCGGCGGCGGCCGCGGCCCGTTGGTGGGAGCGTGCGGCGAACTCGTCCTGCTCGGCCCGGGTGAGTGCCGGCGCGGTGTTGTGGTCCTCGGTGAGCTCGCCCATCGGCACGTCGGTGAAGATGTCCCACAGCCCGTCGTAGGCCATGTGGTCGAGCATCGTGACGTTGCCGTACTTGAAGCCGCCGCGCGATCCCGGCAGCAGGTGCGGCGCCTGCGTCATCGATTCCATCCCGCCCGCCACGACGGTACGGAACTCGCCCGCCCGGATGAGTTGGTCGGCGAGCGCGATCGCGTCCAGGCCGGACAGGCAGACCTTGTTGACCGTCAGCGCCGGCACGTCCATGCCGATGCCCCCGGCGACCGCCGCCTGCCGCGCCGGGATCTGCCCGCAGCCGGCCTGCAACACCTGGCCCATGATCACGTAGTCCACGTCGGCCGCGTCCACCTGCGCACGGCGCAGCGCCCCGCGGATCGCCGCGCCGCCCAGATCGGTCGCGCGGACCGTCCCCAGGGCGCCGGAGAGCCTGCCTATGGGGGTCCGTGCCCCTGCCACCATCACTGTGCTCGTCATAGTTCAAACGCTAGCGCAGCCGACACCGATACGGTGGAGCCCATGGACACGATCGCAAGTCTCGACGTGCTCGCCGTCGATCATGTGGGCCTGGCCGTGCCGGATCTGGACGCGGCCATCGCCTGGTACACCGACGTGTTGGGCGGGGATCTGGAGCACCGCGAACACAACGCCGACCAGGCGATCGACGAGGCCATGATCGCCTTCGACCGGGCCGGCAGCGCCGCGCGGATCCAGCTGATCGCCCCGGCCGGACCGGACAGCACGATCGGGCGATTCCTCGATCGCAACGGACCGGGCCTGCAGCAGCTGGCGGTGCGGGTACCGGATGTGCGCATCGCCGCCGACCGGCTGCGCGCCCGGGGGCTGCGGCTGCTCTACGACGACCCGCGGCGCGGCACCGCCGGGTCACTGATCAACTTCGTGCATCCCAAGGATGCCGGCGGGGTGCTGCTCGAGCTGGTGCAGCCCGCGTCCGGCGCGGGCGTCGGCGAGGCGGCACCCGGGTCGGCCGCCGCGAGTGGGACCATGACGCTATGACGTCGTCCGATTGGTTGGGCTCCGCGGCCCCGTTCGACATGGTGCGGCGCGGTTTCGCGCCGGAGCAGGTCACCGCGTATATCGAGAAGCTCGAGTACGACCTGCGCATCGCGACGGCCAATCAGGACGCCACCTCCGAGTCGATCTCCGAACTGACCACGCAGCTGCGCGATTCGCAGAGCGAGGCGGACAGTCTCCGCCAGGAGCTGGACCGCTACGCGGCGCGACCGCTGAGCGAGCAGGGCCTGTCCGACCTGCTGCGCCGCCGGCTGCGTCAGGCGGAAGCGGAGGCGGCCGAGATCCGGGCGCAGGCGGAGCGGGAGGCCGGCCGGATCCGCGCGGAGGTCGACGCCGAACGGGAGCAGTGGGACGAGCAGCGGGCCGTGTTCCACATGGAGCAGGAGTCGGCGCGCCGCGCCCTGTCCGAGCAGGTCGCCGACGAGATGTCGCGGGCGCAGACCGAGCGGGATGAGATGATCGCTGCGGCGCAGTCCCGGGCCGACGAGCAGCTTGAGCGGGCGCGGGCCGAGGCGGACGGGCTGCTCTCCCGGGCGCGCGCGGACGCCGAGTCGCTGCAGCAGCGCACCCGGAGCGAGGTCGACGCGCTGGCCGGCGCGGCCGCGGCCGAGCGCGCGCGAATCGAGGAGGACTTCTCGCTGGCCATCGGGGCGCGCCGTTCCGAGGCGCACCGCGCGATCGCGCAGGCCGAGGCGGAGGCGCGCGCGGAGACCGACCGCCGTATCGGCCTCGCCCGGGACCACGCCCGTGAGGTCGTCTCCGCGGCGCGGGCGTTCGCGCAGGACATGGTGGCGCGGGCGGCAGCCGAGGCGCACCAACGGGTCGCGGACGCCGACGCCGCCGTCATCGCGCTGCGCGATGCGCGGGCCGAGATGACCCGCCAGGTGGACGAGCTGGCCCATCACCTGGACACGGTGCGGGCAGCGGTGTTCACGGGGCGCGAGTCGCTGACGCCGCCCGTCGGCGAGGAGGACCTGCCCACCACCGAGCAGTTCCCGGCGGATCCGACCGGTCGGCCGACGACCCCCGCCGGGTACGCCGAGCAGGCCGCGGCATGGCGCCTGCCGGAGGTCCCGGGCGATCTCGCGGAGATCACGTTCGACCAGCACGCCAGCCTCGAGCAGCGCCTCAACGGCATGCTGCCCGCGGGCGAGGGGCCCGGCGGG
>CAZIIX010000105.1:6374-8038 GCA_964539345.1 uncultured Actinomycetes bacterium
CCGCGCAGCCCGGCGAGGCCGCCCCGGCGCCGCCCGGCGGGAACGCTGCCGCGCGCTGACCGGTCAGCGCAACTCGGCCTCGTGGTCGTCCAGCCAGTCGGCCAGCGCGGCGTTGAACCGGGCGGGCGCCTCCGCAGGGGTGAGGTGTCCGACCCCCGGCAGCACGACCAGGGTGGCGTCCCGGGCGGTGCGTTGCAGGTGTTCGGCCGCCGCCACCGGCGTCAGGCGGTCCTGCTCGCCGACCACGACCAGGGTGGGCACGTCGACCGCGGCCAGGGCCGCGCCGGTGTCGTCCCGTCCGGCCATCGCGCGCTGCGCCCAGGCGATCGAGGCGGCCGGCGCCTCCGCGGCCATCTCCTCCAGCCGCGCGCGCACGTCCGGATCGGTGTCGCCGGCGACCAGCGGGGCGACCGCGTCGGCCCCGCTGGCGATGTCATCGTCGTCGGCGCGCCGGGCGATCTGCAGCCGCCCCTCGCGTTCGGACTCCCCGTCCGGGGTGCACCTGGTGTCGGCCAGCACCAGCCCGGCGACCCGCTCGGGGTGGCGGGCCAGGAACGCCAGGGCGACGTAGCCGCCCATGGACACCCCGCCGAGCACGACCCGCTCGGCCCCGACATCGTCCAGCGCGGACAGCAGGTCGGCGACGAGCACATCCATTCCGGGTGCGGGAACCGGGTCGCCGGCCGTGGTCAGCGGGGTGCGGCCGAAACCGCGGCGATCGGGAGTGACCAGCTGCCATGCCGGCGGCAGCGCGGTTTCGGAGAAGAGGCCGGAGTGGAACGGGAACGCGTGCAGCAGCACGACCGGTGGATGGTGTGACGAGGTCATCTGCCCAGCCTGGCACAGACACGCGCCGGCCACCCGGCTCCGTCATACCCGGTCGTCGACGGCGCTCTGGTTACCCTTGATCCAACGCTGCGCGAGTCGGGAGGGCGGGCATGAGTCGGTCGGTGGGGATCGCGGTCGCGGCCGTCGTCCTGTCGATCACACTCGGAGTGCTCGTCGGGTTGGTGATCCACACCGGCATGGTGCAGCGCGCCAGCAACGGCACGCCACGCAGTGACCCGCCGGTCGGCACCTCCCCCGGCGGGTCGGCCGCAGCGCCGGGTGACGCGACCGGGCTCGATGCGGGACCGGTGACGGCCTCCGTCGGCGGGCCCATCGACGGTATGACGCAGGATGGTCCGATCGCCCGGCCGGGGCCGACCAGCGCCTCGTCGACCCAGGCTGCGCCGCCGCCCGCCGGGACGCCGACGACCGCGCCGTCCACCTCGACCCCGGAGACATCCACCCCGGCCTCGTCGACCACGGCCTCGTCGACCACGCAGGCCACGGGTCCGGCCACCGGTACCGACTCGACGACGCGGGGAACGACATCTCGCACCCGGGCGACGAGCAGCGCACCATCGCGCCCGGCGACCACGCCGCACCCCGGGAAGGATGCCGCCGAGGGCCGCTGCGGCACGCTCGGCGCCAAGTCGGCCGATTCCTCCGGGACGACACTGTTCTGCCAGCGCGATCAGACCGACGGCAGCCTGCGCTGGCGGGCGGTGGTGGACGGCGGCGGCTGCTTGAACCAGACCATGACGGGCACCGGCGCCGATGGCCGGTCGTACGCGTGCACGCTGGGCGACAACGGGCTGAACCATTGGCGGGCCGCCTGA
>CAZIIX010000106.1:0-8010 GCA_964539345.1 uncultured Actinomycetes bacterium
AGCGCAGCAGCACGGACGCGAACGGCGCGACCTCAGCCCCCAACTCCGCATCGAAGCGCACGATCTCCGCGCCGGCCTCATCCGCGACCGCGAGCACCTCACTCGGCAACGATGGCGTCAGCTCGGCGATGTACGGCACCAGGGCGGCGCGATACGGCCCTGAGTGCCGCCGGCGGACCGCGGCCGAGACCAGCTCGGGCGAGATCCGCGGCGTCCAGGGGCGCTCCTCCCAGCCGATCGCGGGCCATGCAACATCTGAAGGCACGTCGACAGGCTACTCTCAAATGCTCTGTAAGTGATACTAAGAGCTATCGCTATTGGCACTTGCGAGGGCTGCGAACGCATCTCACCGCATGCGTTGATCACTCGGGACGCGTCAGTACGTTCAAGAACTCGATGACGAAAAGGACTCCCCGACCCACGTCCCTCAGTAGACCCACCTCAACCAGCAGCGCATGCAGCCAAACAGAAGGTGGTGGTCCCCATGACCGACGAATTTGATGGCGAGTGAGTGTGACCGCGAGCGTGCGGACGAGCCATGCGGAGAGGGATGCTCCCGCGGCGAGACGCCCGACGTCGACGACCTTACCGCCCTGGTGTCCTACCAGGGCCTGAGCCCGGAGGGGTTACCCGAGATCCTCCTTGCCGCCGCGCAGTGGCTCCAGGACCACGACTTCTACGCGACCATCCCTCCCGAGAATCAGGCGGTCGGCCAGTTCATCGTCCAGGGGTCGATCGAGGGTCGCGGAACAGCTCGTCGCGAACTGGTACCAAGGCATCGCGATCACCGAAGCCCAGTACGCAGGCCTCGCAGCCCAAGTCGAGGCCGCGTTCGATAAATGCCTCGCGCCGGGCTCGCTGACATCAACCGAAGGCTCGCAAGCGAGCACGACGGAAACGAGGGGACACGAGGCCAACTCAGCGCCGCGCTCCGACTCCTGGTCGACTGCGCCAACCCTTACGCCCGCACGAACGACCAGGGCAAGAGGCTCGCGAACCAGGCCGTCACCAACGGCATCGACAACAGCGAAGACGAAAGGGCGACGATCCGACTCGCTGAGCCGTTCGCCGCCCTCGCACCAACATCAACCGATGTCAGGTGATTGTGGAGCTGAGGGGACTCGAACCCCTGACCCCCACACTGCCAGTGTGGTGCGCTACCAGCTGCGCCACAGCCCCTCGATCCGGTCAGGCCGCGTGGCCCGACGAACCGAACCGGTCCATGCTATCAACCGATCGGCGCCGGAACCTAATCGGCTGGTCAGGCCCCCGGCGGCGCGGCGCGCATCGTGCTGACCTGCACGGTGGCCCGACCGCCGAGAGCCGTCAGATGCCCCGGAACGACGTCATACTTCGGTGTCGTTCGTCACGCTCGGTCCCGCTCAGCCCTCCGAGGACGGGCCCGACTCCCCGCTGTCCAGCGCGCCGGCCGGCAGCAGGTTCTTCAGCCAGTCCACGTCGGCCGTGGAGATCCGCACGCCGTCCTTGGCCACGGTCGGGGTCCCGGCGCCGACTCCGGCCTTGGCGCTCGCGTCGTCCATACCCTTGATGTTCGACTGTGCCGCCGTCTTGGCCGTGTCGACCTCGGCGCCGTCGGAGATCTCCTTCTGCGCCTCCTCCGAGGCCCCGTTGGCGCCGGCCAGCGATGCCAGCTCCGCGTTGCTCAGGTCCGACGAGCCGTGTTCCTTCGGCTGGTTGTCCGGGTCGTACAGCGCGGTGTGGAACTTCATGAACACGCCCGGCTGGTCACCGTCGACCTTGGCCACGGCCAGCAGCGCCGCGAACGCGCGGGTCGAGTAGTCGCCTGAGTGCGAGTATCCGTTGAGGAAGTCGACCATGCGGTAGCGCACGGTCAGGTCCCCCTGGTCCAGCGCCTGGGCGACCTGATCGCCGAACTGGTGCTCGAACTGGGCACAGGCCGGACAGAGTGCGTCCTCGTAGATGTCCAGCACCAGGTCCGAGCTGCCGTTGCTCACCGTGATGATGCCGTCGTCGGCCACGGAGGCGGTCGTCGCGGTCGAGACGCCGTAGCCGGAGCCCTGTTTGGCGGTCTTCTTGGCTGTGAGGGTGACGCCGACCGCGATGATCGCGATGATCACGATCAGCGCGGCGCCACCGATCAGCAGCTGGTTGCGGTTGCCGTGCGTCGACCGCGCGGCGGCGATGGACTTGCCGGCCCCGCCCTTGCCCTTCTTCTTCGCGTTCGAGCCGCCCGATGCCTTGCTCGACACCTGCGGCTTCTTGCGCCCGCCTTGGGCCACGATCCGTCCTCCTACGCTGTGGTATCCGCCGCGTGCGCGGCCGTCGAATACGTCTCTAGTCTGCCTGTCGCGCGTCCGCGCCCGGAACGCTCGCCCGGTCCGCGGTCACCGGGTCGGCTGCGCGCTCTGCTGGGCCCTCACCGGCCGGGTCCGAATCAGCCGTGACCACTGCCGCGCCCTCGTCATCCGCGCCCTCGTCATCCTCGTCATCGCCGTCATCGGCGTCGTCACCGGCGTGCTGGCCCAGGCTGTCGACCGCCAGATAGCTGCGCGGCCGGATCAGCAGGTAGACGGACACGATCAGCAACCCGAAGTCCCGCAGGATCTCCGCGGTGTAGGCGGGGTCGTCGGTCTGACCGCCCGATCCGAAACAGCCGCAGTCGATGCTCAGCCCGCGCGCGGCGGCGGAGATGATCCCGATCAGGAACGCGATGTACATCAGGATCGACAGCACCGAGGCCAGCCGGGTCGCCAGCCCGATGATCAGCAGCAGCCCGGCAGCGATCTCCAGGTACGGCAGCACCGCGGCGACCGGCCAGACCAGCACCTCCGGCAGCAGCTGGTAGGCGCGCACGGCGAGGATCGTCTGGTTCGGGTCGGCGGCCTTGAGATAACCGGCGACGATCCACACGATGCCCACCAGCAGTCGAGCCAGCAGGCCGATGGTGTCCCAGACCGCCGATGGTTGACGCGTCCATCGGCTGAGCGCGCTGCTGCGCGGGTGCGCGCCATCGGACGAAGGCAACATGTCGGGCACGGCTACCACGATACCTGCGTGGATGTGCGTGGCATGTGAAGCGCATCCCAACCGGGTATGACGGTGGTCTCGCCGCCGCGCCTCACCCGGCCGCCGCCCCTCACCCGGCCAACGCGCCTCACCAGGCCGCTGCCCCTCACCCGGCCGCCGCGACGCTCTGCTGGGCGAGGAGGTCGATCACCCAGGCCAGGGCCGGCGCACCCGCGGAGTCGTCCGGCGGCGTGACCAGCAGCACCCGGCTGCCCAGCGGGATCCCGATCAGCACGTCCAGCGGGGAACCGGCGGCCAGCGGCATCAGTTGCGGGCCGGTCTCGGTCTGCTGGTCGACGGCCTGGTCCGGCCAGCTCGATTCGACGTGGCTGCCGTCCCAGCTGGACAGCGTGTACTGCACCAGCAGGTTGCCCGCCTGGGACAGGTCGCCGCTGCCCGTGGCCAGCACGGTCGCCGACACGTCGGTCGGTTCCGGCAGCGAGTCGGGGATGTCGATGGTCGGGGCGGCGCCGAGGTCGCCGGAGACGGTCGGCAGGCCCGGGCCGGGGGTCTGCGCGGTCGCGTCCGTCTGACCGCCGGTATCGGCCCCGTAGACGGCGATGACGTCGACGACGAACACCAGCGTGTCGGTGCCGGAGATCGCCGGCGGGTTCCCGTCGGTCCCGTACCCGTCCCGGGGCGGGAGGCTCAGCATCACCCTGCTGCCCTGTGCGACGCCCTGCAGACCGACGTCCCACCCGACGACGACCTGCCGCTGCGGGCCACCGACCTGGATCATCATCGGCGATCCGCGGTCATAGGAGTTGTCGAACACGTCGCCGCCCCAGACCTGGCCGAGGTAGTCGACGGTCAGCCAGTCCCCCGCCGCGGACACCGGCCCGTCGCCGGCGCTGAGCACCACCCGCTGCAGACTGTCCGGGGGCGGGTTGTCCGGCACGGTGATCGTGGGTTTGTCACCGAAATCGCCGCTGGCCTCGGGCATATCGGCGCGGTCGACCGGATCCGCGACCGCGGTGTCGGCGGGGATGGCGGGCCCCAGGGCGGCGGGTGAGCTCGGCGCCGCCTCACTCTCGGCCGCACCGCTGTGGGCCCCACCACTCTCTGCCCCACCGCTCGACGGCGAGGAGCCGCACCCGGCGAGCACCACCAGCGAGGGCACCACCACGGCGGCGAGGAGCGCGCGCAGACGCATCAGGAGTTCCTACTTTCCGACGACGCCGGCTTCGTCCCCGATCGGCGGCGCAGGCGTGGGACTGATCGATCCAACCCGCTGCACCCTACCCTGAAACGCGTGGCAACTACTCGAGTGTTCGCGGCGCAGCTGGTCGGCCTGCCCGTTTTCGGGCCTACCGGCGAGCCGATCGGCAAGGTGCGTGACCTCGTGGCCGCGCTCCGGCTGGATCGGGACCCGCCGCGCGTGCTCGGCGTGGTGGTGGAACTGCCGACCCGCCGCCCGATCTTCGTGCCCATCGGCCGGGTGGGGGCGATCGAATCGCATGCGATCGTGCTCACCACCGGCACGGTGAGCCTGACCCGGTTCGAGCAGCGGCCGACCGAGGCACTGCTGATGCACCAGGTCGTCGGAGCCCAGGTGCGGATCGCGACCACGACGGCGGCGGCGCTGGTCGTCGACGCGGGCATCGAGCAGACTCGCACCCGCGATTGGCTGGTCTCGCGCATCGCGGTGCGCGAGCGCACCCACCGATTGGCCCGCCGCGCCCCGCTGCAAGTGCTGAACTGGCCGGACATCCGCGGGTTGAACGCCTCGGACCTGTTGGACGCGGTCGGGCGCGATACGCAGGCCCTGCTCGCCTCGTTCGAGGGCCTGAAGGCGGCCGACATCGCCTCCACGCTGCGAGATCTGCCGGCCTCCGCACGCCGCGAGGTGGCGCAGGCGATGGGCGACAACCGGCTGGCCGACATCATCGAGGAGCTGCCCGAGGACGACCAGACCGACCTGCTCACGCATATGACGGAGCCACGGGCCGCGCGCGTGCTGGAGGCGATGAACCCCGACGACGCCGCCGACCTGCTCGGCGAACTGCCCGTCGGGGTCAAGGACCGGCTGCTCGAGCTGATGGAACCGGAGGAGTCCGAGCCGGTCCGCCGCCTGCTGCAGTACTCCGCGGACACCGCCGGTGGCCTGATGACGACCGACCCCGTGGTGCTCGCACCGGGCGCGACGGTCGCCGAGGCGCTGGCGCGGGTGCGCGCCCCGGAGCTCACCCCCGCACTGGCCTCCATGGTGTTCGTGTGCCGACCGCCGCAGGCCACACCCACCGGGCCCTATCTGGGCTGCGTGCACTCCCAGCGATTGCTGCGCGAGCCGCCGTTCGAACTGGTGGCGGGCGTGTTGGACACCGAGCTGCCCCGACTGTCCGCCGAGGCGACGCTGGCCGAGGTCACCCGGTTCTTCGCCACCTACAACCTGGTGTGCGCGCCGGTGGTCGACGACGAGGAGCACCTGCTGGGCGCGGTCGCCGTCGACGACGTGCTGGACCACCTGCTGCCGGACAACTGGCGGGACATGAGCCTGGGCGAGATGCCCGAACCCGATACCCAGGCGCGGGCATCGACCCGCCGTGCCGCGACCCCAGGAGGTGCACATGGCTGAGGCGCGCCCGCGACGTCTGGACCAACCCAGGGGCGGCAAGCGATTCTCCTTCGAGATCGACCCGGAGGCGTTCGGCCGCTTCTCCGAGGGTCTGGCCCGATTCATGGGCACCGGACGGTTCCTGTTCTGGCAGACGATGCTGGTCATCGCGTGGATCGTGCTGAACATCCTGCCGTTGGTCTTCGAATGGGATCCGTACCCGTTCATCCTGCTCAACCTGATGTTCTCCGTGCAGGCCGCCTACGCGGCGCCGCTGATCCTGCTGGCGCAGAACCGCCAGGACGACCGGGACCGGGTGAGCCTGGCCGAGGACCGTGCCAGGGCCGCGCAGACGAAGGCGGATACCGAGTTCCTGGCCCGCGAGCTGGCGGCGCTGCGGGTGGCCATCGGCGAGATCGCCACCCGCGACTACCTGCGCGGCGAGCTGGAGCGGCTGCGCGGCGACGTGGGGGCGCTGCTGCAGGCGCATCACCTGCAGCCGACTGGCGCGGGCGATGCGGGGTCGCCGGCGGAGTCCTCCGACGCCAGCGCCGGCGGCTCCGAAGCCGCGGGGACCGTCAGCAGCACCTGACGCCGCTGAAACCCGCGCCCTCATTGCACCTGCCGAAGCGTTTCCGCAGGTGGAGTGGATCTTGGTCGCGTTGAGAGCTCGGATTTCAGCGCATCGCTAGCCCGCGAACTCCGCGAGCACCGCGTCGGCTAGGTCCGGCCACAACGGCTTGGCCCAGTCGCCGAAGGCGCGGTCGGTGAGCACCACCAGGCCGATGCCCGCCTCCGGGTCGGCCCAGCAGAACGTGCCGGACTGCCCGAAGTGGCCGACAGTGCGCGGCGAGTTCGACGCACCCATCCAGTGCGGGCTCTTGGTGGACCGGATCTCCGGGCCGAGCCCCCAGTCGTTGGGCCGCTGCACCCCGTATCCGGGCAGCACACCGTCCAGCCCGGGGAAGGCGACAGTCGTTGCCAATGCGTGGGTCTCGGATGCGAGCAGGCTCGGCGCGAGGAGTTCCCGGGCGATTACCGCGATGTCCGGCGCCGTCGCTCGTGCGCCGTGGCCGGCGGGCCCGGCCAACACGGCCGACGTCATACCCAAGGGTGCTGTGACCCCTTCGGCCAGGTAGTCCGGGAAGGCGAACCCGGACCGTTCGGCGACCAGCTCACCGAGCACCGCGTAGCCGGCGTTGGAGTAGATGCGCCGGGACCCGGGCCTGCCCTGGACGTCGGTGGAGTCGAAGGCGTAGCCGGACGCGTGGGCGAGCAGGTGCCGCACGGTCGAGTCGGGCGGGCCGGCCGGATCGTCGAGGTCGACGACGCCCTCCTCCATGGCGAGCAGGACCGCTTGCGACGTCAGGAGTTTGGTGACGGAGGCCAGGGCGAACACGCGATTGGTGTCGCCGTGGGTGGCCACGATCCCATCGGCGGAGGTCACCGCGGCAGCGCTATGCGGGACCGGCCAGGAGTCGATGCGGTCCAGACTGTGCACGGTCGTCACTCTAGTTCAGGGCCCGTGGGGCGCCCGGCGGGTGGCGGGTCGTCGGGTGGCGGGTCGCAGGGCGACCGGGCAGCCGCCATGCTCCCGACGGGTGGCGGGTCGCCGGGTGGCGGGTCGCGCATCGGCCGTGTGCGGCGGGCAAGCACAATGGGCCCATGGTCGAGAAGAGCCTGTGGACGCAGAAGGTCGAACGCGACCCGGATCATTCGCACTGGTTCGTGCAACGCTTTCGGGACATGGCCTCCGCCGGCCGGGACGTCGTCGGTGAGGCGCGGCTGGTCGATGCGCTGGTCGAACGCAGGGCGCGCATCCTGGATGCGGGCTGCGGTTCGGGCCGCACCGGTGGCGAGCTGGCCCATCGCGGGCACGTCGTCGTCGGGGTGGACGTGGATCCGGTGCTGATCGACGCGGCCCGAGAGGACTATCCCGACGCGACGTGGCTGCTCGGCGATCTTGCGGAGCTGGACCTGGCGTCGCTCGGGCAGGCGGAGAAGTTCGATGCTGCGGTGGCGGCCGGGAACGTCATGCCGTTCCTCGCGCCGAGCACCCGACGTGACGTGCTCACGCGGATCCGCGACGTACTCCGCCCGAACGGCAGACTCGCCCTGGGTTTCGGCGCCGGACGCGGCTACCTCTTCGAGGAGTTCTTCGCCGATGCGGCCGCGACCGGGTGGGAGGTGCAGTTCCGGTTCCGCGGATGGAACCTGTTGCCGTTCACCGCGGACTCGGACTTCCTGGTCGCCGTCTTGGCTCCGGTGTGGACAGCGCCGGGCCGCTGGCGCGGACGTCGTCGTGCGCCCGGCGTGTCGGCCCTGTCCGGCTCGGCCGGCTCATCCGGCCCGCCCGGCTCGGCGAGCGGCTCCGGAACCGGCACGCTCAACCCCATGTAGCCGGCGGC
>CAZIIX010000107.1:0-7964 GCA_964539345.1 uncultured Actinomycetes bacterium
CGACGCGCTCCGGGATGCGCTCGTGGTCGAAGTGCATGATCTTCTCGCGCAGGTGATGGTCCTGCAGCAACGTGGGGCCGCGCGGGCCGGCCTTGAGCGAATGGTCGGTGTCGCGCAGCCGGCCGCCCTGTCCGGTACCCAGTTCGCTCGTCGGTCAATCGAGCGGCGGAGGTCAGGCGCCCTTGCGGGTCTGGGTCTTCTTCTCCCTCGCGCGGGTGCTGCCGGATTTGCTGCTGCTCGTCGTGCCGCTGGACTTGCCGGACTTCGCACTGCCGGACTTCGCACTGCCGGACTTCGCACTGCCGGACTTGCCGCTGCCGGACTTCGCGCTGCCGGACCCGTTGCCCGACTTACCGCTGCGCGTCGTGCCGCTGCTCGTCGTGCCGCTGCCGCCGCGTCTCTTCACGCTGCGTTCGAGCGCGGCCAGCAGGTCGACCACCTCGGCGTCCTCCCCCTCCTCCTCATCGCTCGGTGCGGTAAAGCCTTCTCCCCCTTCGAGTTTCGTCTCGATGAGCGACTGCAGCTCGTCCCGGTAGGCGTCAGTGAACTCGTCCGGTTCGAAGTCCGACGAATAGGACGACACCAGCGTCTCGGCCATGTCCATCTCGCGTTTGGTGGCCTGCTGGCCCTGCACCTGGTCGGGCAGTTCGAACGCGCGCACCTCGTCGGGCCAGCGGAGCGTCTGCACGGCCATGACCTCGTCATGCACCCGGAGCACCCCGAGCTGCGTGCGCTGTCGCAGCGCGAACTGGACGATGGCGACGCGGTCGGTGCGTTCGAGCGTGCTGCGCAGCAACGCGTAGGCCTTCGCGGCCGACTTCGATGGCTCCAGATAGTACGAGCGGTCGAACAGCAGCGGGTCGATCTGGTCCGCGGGGGCGAACTGCTCGACAGAGATCTGCTTCGACCGGTCCGCGGGCAGGGACGCGAAGTCGTCGTCGGTGAGCATCACCCGTTCGCCCTCGTCCGACTCGAACGATCTGGCGATGTCGCGCATTCCGATCTCCTGGCCGCACACCTCGCACACCCGGTGGTAGCGGATCCGCCCGCCATCGGCCGCGTGCACCTGGTGCAGCGAGACGTCATGGTTCTCGATGGCGCTGTAGAGCTTCACCGGGATGGTGACCAGCCCGAAGTTCAGGGAACCGCTCCACATAGCACGCATACCAGTGGGTACCCATATGGCAGCGCGACTACTCGGCGACGCGGTGGAAGGGCGGGAATGACGGTGATGGCGGCGAAGCGGCGGGACACGATCGAGATCGCCGGGCACCGCGTCGCGCTGAGCAACGAGGACAAGGTGCTCTACCCGGCGGCGTCGGTGACCAAGCGGGACGTCATCGACTATTACTCGGCGATCGCGCCGGTCATGCTGCCCCATGTGGCGGATCGGCCGATCACCCGCAAGCGCTGGCCGAACGGCGTGGGCGAGGCGCCGTTCTTCGAGAAGTCGCTGCGCGCCGGCGTCCCGGGCTGGGTGCGGCGACAGACCCTGCGTCATTCCGATCGCGATGTGACCTACCCGGTCGCGGACACCCCCGCGACGCTGGTGTGGTTGGCGCAGCTCGCGGCGCTGGAGCTGCACGTTCCGCAGTGGACGCTCGGCCCGCGCGGCGGTCGGCACGATCCGGACCGTCTGGTCATCGACCTCGACCCAGGGCCCGGTGCCGGGCTGGCCGACTGTGTGCGGGTGGCGCTGCGGATCCGGGACACGCTCGGCCGGTTCGGCCCGCATCTGGTGCCGGTGACCAGCGGGTCGAAGGGGCTACATCTGTATCTGGGGTTGAACGGGTCGATGACGTCGGCCCGGGCCTCCGACTGGGCGCGGCAGCTGGCCGAGACCGTGCGGCGGGCCATGCCGGAGCTGGTGGTGACGCGGATGGCGAGGTCCGCGCGGCCCGGGAAGGTCTTCATCGACTGGAGCCAGAACAATGCCGCCAAGACCACCATCGCGCCGTACTCGCTGCGCGGGCGCGAGCGGCCCACGGTGGCCACACCGCGGCGGTGGGACGAGCTCGACGACCCGGACCTGGGCCAGCTCGACTTCCGCGAGGTGCTCGACCGGCTCGACGACGACGGTGATCCGATGGCCGGACTCGGGCGTGCCGCATCGGCCGGGCTCGGCGGGGCGGGCGCGTCCGCCGCGCGGGGCGGGACCGGTCCGGACCGGCTCGCCACCTACCGGGGGAAGCGACGGGCGGGCAGGACCCCCGAGCCGATCCCGGAGCCGACCGGGGAGCCGGTCGGATCCGACGGCGATGCGGCGGATACCGCGGGCGCGGACGGTGCGGTGGCGGCGGCGCGTTTCGTCGTGCAGGAGCACCACGCGCGTCGGCTGCACTGGGACTTCCGGTTGGAACGCGACGGTGTGTTGGTCTCCTGGGCGGTGCCCAAGGGCGTCCCGGGCGCGGGAGAGGGCAACCATCTGGCCGTGCAGACGGAGGACCATCCGCTTGAGTACGGCTCGTTCGCGGGCACCCTCCCGCAGGGGCAGTACGGGGCCGGCACGGTCGAGATCTGGGACAGCGGACGATATGTCGCCGAGAAGTGGACCGATGACGAGGTCATCGCCGTGCTCGACGGGTCGCGGGCCGCCGGCCGCTATGCGTTGATCCGCACCGGCGGCGACCAGTGGCTGCTGCGGTACATGAACGATCAGACCGGCGCGGCCGGTGCGCTCGACGGCGCCGCCCCGCCCGCGGCCCAGGTGACCGACGAAGCCGCGGATGGGCATGGCGACCGGCAGGCCGACGGGACGCCCACACCTGCCGCGTCGGGCGGCGCGGATCTGCCCCGGGACATCGCGCCGATGCTGGCGACACTGGGAAGCCTGGACGATCTGGCCGAGATCTCCGGCGGCGCATGGCAGCTCGAGGGCAAGTGGGACGGGGTGCGCGTGGTCGTCGAGTGGGACGGCGAGCGTCTTCGCGCGCACAGCCGCACCGGGCGGGACGTGACGGCGACCTATCCGGAACTGCAGGAGCTCACCGACGCACTCGGCGAGCACCACGCTGTGCTCGACGGCGAGATGGTCGCGCTCGATCAGAGCGGGGCGCCGTCGTTCTCGCTGCTGCAATCCCGCATGGGGCTCACCCGCGCCCGCGACGTCCGCGCGGCCGCGGCACGCATGCCCGCGCGCCTGTTCGCGTTCGATCTGCTGTTCCTGAACGGCGTCATACTTGTCGACAAGCCGCTGCGAGACCGGCGAAAGTTGTTGGAACGACTGGATATCGACACCGAGCACTGTTCCGTCCCGGACCTGCTGCGCGGTTCGCCGTCCGAGGCCCTGGCCGAGGCCGACCGCCGGCATCTGGAGGGGATCGTCGCCAAGCGGGCGTCGTCGCGGTATCGCCCCGGCGACCGGCCCGGCAGCTGGGTGAAGGTGAAGTTCCGGGCCACCCAGGACGTCGTCGTGGTCGGATGGCGGCCCGGGAAGGGCCAACGCGCCGGCGGTATCGGCTCACTGCTGGTCGCGCTGCACGACCCCGACGGGTCCGGTCTGGTCTACGCGGGCCGGGTGGGGACGGGCATGACGGACGCGGACCGCGCGCGACTGCGGAAGCTGCTCGCCCCGCTGACCCGGAAGACGTCCCCGGTGGCCGACACGGTTCCGGCGGCGGACGCGCGGGACGCGGTCTGGGTGCGCCCGTCCCTGGTCGGCGAGGTCACGTACGCCGAGATGACGCAGGAGAAGCGGCTGCGCCAGGCGTCGTGGCGCGGGCTGCGCCAGGACATGCCACCGGAGCAGGTGTGCTGATCGACCGTGATCGGGGCGGGCACGGATCGCTCGCTCAGCCGGGCGCCGGGCCGTCCGACTCGTCCGCCTCGGCCCGCGCGTGCATCTCCCGCTCGCGGTATCCGTAGGCGGCGCGGCGGACGTTCTCCTCGCCGGCCAGCCCCGATCCGATGGCGCCGGCGGCGGTGCCCAGCTATGCCGCCAGCCACGCCTCCGTGGCGTAGTCGCCGATGCTCACCGCGTGGCCGATGGTCGATTGGAGGACGCTGCTGGGGATGACGATCAGCGCGGAGGCGAACGTGGCGGTGTACAGCAGCGCGTACATCAGCAGGCAGGCGGACGAGACGGTGGCGATCGTCACCGAGTTGAACAGCACCATCTTCGCGCGCCGGGCATGGGCGGCGCGCCGATCGAGCAGGTTGTTGTAGAGCAGCAGCCAGCACACCATGGCGGCGAGCACCAGCACGGTGATCAGCGCCAGCCGGATGTTGCTCAACGCATCGGAGAGTTGCCAGATGCTGGAATAGAAGATGCCGAATGCCGCGCCGGCCGCCGATGCGGCGATGGCCGGCGCCAGGCTCGGGATCAGCAGCCACGGACGGTTGGAGCGCACCATGCCCGCCACCATGCGTAGCCGCCCGCGCAGGCCCACGAGCGCCAGCGTGGTGTCGACGCCGTCGACCGTGGACGGCACGTGCCGCACCGGTCCGGGCATGCGGTCCAGCAGGTGCGCGGCCGCCTCGATGGTGCGGCGCTCCTCCTCGGACGGGGTTCGCGCGGGTGGCGCGGACGCTCCAGTCGGCGCGGGCGGCGCGGTCGGTGTGGTCGGTGCATCGGACTGCTGCTCGTCCGGGAGTGCCGGCTCGTCGGCGAGTTCCGTCTCGTCCGCGGTGGTGTTCCCGTCGCGCAGCTGGGCGGCGATCAGCGCCGTGATCAGCCGCTCGGCGCGGCGGCGGATGAGGCTCGCCCCGAGCGCCGGCACCGAGACCATGCTCGTGCGCTCCGCGGCGCTGTAGTCGGCGATCATCGGGCGGTCGTCGACGCTGCGCGGTAGATCGGTCAGGACGACGGCGGCGGCCCAACCGCGACTGTCCTTGAGCCGCCCGCCGATCGTGACGGCGGGGATCTGCCCCACCCGGTTGAGCCGCAGGGAGCGCTCGACGGCCTCGACCTGCCATGGCCGCCGGTGCGGGATCGCGTGGTCGAGGCGATCCGCCAGTCCGCCCACGAGCCGACGTGCCAGCCGTATCGGCAGCCCGGACTCGGCCACGAGCCCGACGACCGACGTGTCCTCGGTGGCTGCCTCGCTCACGGTGGTTCCGGGATCAGCTCACGGTCAGCACGGTCTTCAGCCAGCCGTCGACACGCTGGTCGAACGACTCGTACGCGTCGATGGCGGTCGGCGTGGTCTCGACCTGGGTGATGAACTCGGTCGGCCGGACGGTCCCGGCGACCACCAGGTCGAGCAGCTGCGGCAGGTAGCGACGGTGGTTGCAGTTGCCCATCCTGATCGTGAGGTTCTTCTGCATCGCCTGGCCGATCGGATAGCTCTGCAGGGTCGGCGGATACACCCCGATGATCCCGATGCTGCCGGCCTTGGCAACGGCCTGCACCGCCCAGCGCGATGCTTGGCTCGGCGCCTCGCCGGGCCGGAACTCGTCGGCGCCCGGGTCGCCGTCGGGTGCGACCGCCCTCTGTTCCCGCCGATCCTGCCGGGTGTGCTCGTCCGCCTGCGCGGCCGCCGGCCCGGAACGTGGCCGTTCGGCGTCCACTCCGACGGCGTCGATGACGCGGTCCGGGCCGATCCCGCCGGTGAGGTCGCGCAGTGTTTCGACAGGGTCCTCGGCGCTGAAATCGATGGGTTCGGTGTTCTGCGAGCGGGCCCTGTCCAACCGGGAGCGCACCTCGTCGATGACGAAGACCCGACTGGCCCCTTGACGTTTCGCTGACAGCGCCGCGAACTGGCCGACCACCCCCGCACCGAACACGGCGACCGTGTCCCCCTTGCCGACCTCGGCGAGCCGGGCACCGAACCACCCGGTCGGCAGGATGTCGGAGACCAGAATGGCCTCGTCATCGCTGACCCCGTCCGGCACCCGCACCAGGGTGGTCATCGCGTAGGGGATGCGGGCGAACTCGGCCTGCAGGCCGTCGACCGGGCCGGTGGATCGGGGTCCGCCGAAGAAGCAGGTGCCGGCCAGCGGCCCGTTCGGGTTGGCGGTGTCGCACTGCGCGAAATAGCCTGCGCGGCAATAGGAGCAAGTGCCGCAGCCGATGGTGGAGGTGACGACGACGCGGTCACCCGGCGAGAAGCCGCGCACCGCCGCCCCCACCTCTTCGACGACGCCGACCGCCTCGTGGCCGAGGATCGTGCCGGGCGCCATGTCGGCGAGACTCCCGCGGACCATGTGCAGGTCGGTGCCGCAGATCGCGCTCGTCGTGATGCGCACGATCGCGTCGGTCGGCTGCTGGATGGACGGATCGTCGATGTCATCGAGCCTGATGTCGCCGGTTCCGTGATACACGACCGCTTTCATCGCCACACCTTCGCGTCGGGGTCATTGCAGCTGGGTGCTTCCCAGCGATCCGGGGCGGCAAACAGGGCGGGGCAGGGCGCGGTATGTCACCTCAGGGCGATTCCAGCGGATCAAGCGCGGACGCGTCGAGGACGAGCCTGCATTCACGCGTGCGCTCCCGCTCGCTCAAAGCGGTCATGCGCGCCGCATATGCTGTTGACAGTGCCAAGTGCGACACTGTGATCGGAACTGGAGCGACCAGAGGAGGTGATATTCAGTGAAGTTTCCGGTTGACTTGGCTCAGACTTTGACCGGCGCCACACGTGGCCAGCTCACCTATTGGCGCCGACCTGCCAATCCCATTCTTACTCCGGAGTTCGGCACGTCGCCGCGGGCAATGTATTCGTTCAGGGATCTGATCGCAATTCGTTCATACGTGAAGATCCGGCAAGAACTGTCGCTCCAAAAAATCCGCATGGCGCTACGTAACATGTCAATGATGGCGTTCACCGACCATCCGTCGGCGTATCGAATGGCCACCGATGGCAAAACGATCTTCATCGAATCGGAAGATGGGCGAGCGGTCGATGTGGTCGGCCATCCAGGTGCACGGACGCTCTTCACGTTTACTCAGTTGTTCGACGCGTTCGAGAAGCGCGACGGCACGCAGGTGGTCAACTTCCTTCGACCGCGACCGAATGTCATCGTCAATCCCCGGCGCATTGGTGGCTGGCCGACGGCAGGCAACACCCGTGTCGCTTACGACACGGTGGCAAGTCTCATGGCAACGGGTGAGGTGACCGCGCGGGAGGTCCGACATTTCTACCCAACGGTGACTGCCGCGGCGGCTCGCGATGCGTATGACTTCGCTCTCGAAGTGACAGGGCGCTCGGCTTGAGGTTCTTCATCGACGAGACGTCGGACCCTGAGTTGGCACAGCACCTAGCGCACATCTGGCGGGATCATCGGTTTCGCACCTACCTGCAAGAGCAGCTCTCTGGCACACTCGACACAGCACTATTTCCCGAGCTCGCGCATCGTGGCTTTGACGTCTTTATCACGGAAGACAGACAGCAGCTTATTCCGGCCTCCGATGAGTACGCTGCTCTCTGCGCTTCTGGGCTTCATTGGGTGGGGCATCCCCAGCTTCAGGTGGCAGGGCGCGCTGGTTTCGCACTGCGTACTGCATCAGTCATGGCCGGCTTTCCGTTCGTGCTCGACGAAATCAGCAGAGCATCAACCCGCATGGCTGTGCACATCAAGGGCGTATACCGGGAAAACAGGCAGCGCGTGAAGTGCCACCCGCTGGTTTCGCAGAGCCGGCCGGGGCGATAACTGTGGCAATCTCCTCCGGCGAGACTTGGGAACCTCTCGACCCCACCGAGCTGGCGCTGGTAAGCGGCGGGTTCTGCGTCCGTCCCCGATAAAAGGTAAAGGGAGCCTCCCGCAGGGGGAGGCTCCTTGACCGCTGACCTACCTCGGTCAAAAGGACCGGCTCAGCCCGCAACCGCACACTACGCGACCATCGGCGTCAGCCACCATACGGCGCACGACTGCCTCATATCGTACCGTTAGGCACGGCTTCGATAGTGTCGACGACAGGCAACAAATGACCCCCCACCGTCAGCGTTAGCGCAGGTGAGGGGTCATTTCCTTCTGGCGGTAGCGGTGGGATTTGAACCCACGGAGGAGTTGCCCCCTCACGCGCTTTC
>CAZIIX010000108.1:0-4030 GCA_964539345.1 uncultured Actinomycetes bacterium
GACGGGGCGGACGGTGCCGCGCCACCGGTCGGGCCCGGCGCGGCGCTGCCGCTGCCGCAGCCCGCGACGAGCACGAGTGCCGCGGCGGCCGCGGCCCCGAGACGCGCCAGGGCCGTCATAGTTCTCCTCGAGTCGGAACGCACCCGTCCAGCCTGCCAGCCCGGGCACTGCGGGCACGTCCCAACCCGCCGTTACGCTGGTGGGTAATTCGCAGCGGAAGGAACCACCGAATGCAGCCAGAGGGATTCGACTTCAACCAGCTGATGGCCTCGGCGCAGCAGATGCAGGCGCAGGTGCAGCAGGCGCAGGCGTCGTTGGCGGGGCTGCGCGTCACCGGCTCCGCGGGCGGCGGGCTGGTGCGCGCGCAGGTCGACGGCAACGGGCAGCTGGTCGGGCTGGAGCTCGATCCCAGCGTGGTCGACCCGAACGATATCGACACGCTCGCCGACCTCGTGGTGGCCGCCGTGCGGGACGGTATGCGCGAGGCCGAGACGGTGGCGCAGCGCGAGATGAGCTCGGTCGCCGGCGGACTGATGGGCGGACTGGGAATGTCGGACGGCGACGACGTGATCGACGGCACCGGCGACGGGCTGGCCGGGAGCGCCGGCGAGGTCACCGACCGCGCGGCCGGCGATGACGAGGTCTCCGGCCCGGGCACGCCCCCTGCAGCGGATCGCTGACGACCGCGGTGTACGAAGGCCCCGTTCAGGATGTGATCGACGAGTTCGGTCGGTTGCCGGGCATCGGCCCGAAATCCGCGCAGCGCATCGCGTTTCACCTGCTGTCCACCGACCGGGAGGACATCGAGCGGCTGCGCGCCGCGCTCAAACGCGTCGCGGAGGAGGTGCGGTTCTGCGAGAAGTGCGGCAACGTCGCCGAGGCGGAGCTGTGCCGGATCTGTTCCGACGCCCGCCGCGACGGGTCGGTGATCTGCGTCGTGGAGGAACCGAAGGATGTGGCGGCCGTGGAGCGCACGCGGGAGTTCCGCGGCGTGTACCACGTGCTCGGCGGGGCGATCTCGCCGATCGACGGGATCGGGCCGGACCAGCTGCGGATCGCCCAGCTGCTGCAGCGCATCGCCGAACCGGGCGTGCAGGAGGTCATCCTGGCGACGGACCCCAACCTGGAGGGCGAGGCCACCGCCACCTACCTGATCCGCCTGCTGACCACGTTCCCCGATCTGGCCGTGACCCGGCTCGCATCCGGCCTGCCGGTCGGGGGCGACCTCGAATACGCCGACGAGGTCACGCTGGGCAGGGCCTTCAGTGGCCGCCGCACCATTGAGGCCTGAGCGCGGCGGCGCGCCGGCCGAACCGATCGGGGAAGGGGCCGGGATCGCAGCCGCCGTGGACGTTCTTTCCCGGCGTCCGGCGCGGCTCGGAGCCACCCGGCTCGTCGCCGTGGACGGCCCGAGCGGATCCGGGAAGACCTCGCTGGCAGCGCCGTTGGCCGCCGCCATCGCCGAGCGACTGGGCGGCCGGGTCATCCGCCCGTCGCGGCGGGGTGACGAGGTGCCGCGCACCGACCCAGAGGGCGACGGCGAGCGAGTGCGCGCCGGCCGCGGGCCCGCGGCCGCCCACCGCGGCGACCCCGGCGACTCCGGGAGCCACGGGGACGGCACCGGCGGCGACGGGTCTCCGCTGATCGCGGTCGTCTCCACCGACCTGCTGGCCACCTGGGAGGAACCACTGGGATGGTGGCCGATCCTGGACGAGCACCTGCTGACCCCGCTGGCGGCCGGCCGCATCGCGACGATGCCGGTAGTGCAATGGGTCTCGGGCAACCCGCGACCCGGCGGCAGCATCGCGGTGCCGCCGGTCGACGTGCTGGTACTCGAAGGCGTGTCCTCCGGCCGAGCCGCCGTCATCGACAGGATGTCCGCCCTGGTCTGGGTGGAGGTGCCGGACGCGGCGGTCCGCCTGGAACGGGCGGTGGCGCGGGACGGCGAGGGGATGCGGCCCTTCCTGGTGCGCTGGCAGATCGATGAGCAGGCGCACTTCGCCGCCGATGGCACGCGCACCCGCGCAGACGTCGTCATCGACCCGACGCTCCCCTAGCCCCGGAGGCACGGCCGGGCATGGCCGCACCATCCGCACCGCCGGAGCCGCGGCGCCACCGGGGCCGCCGCGGCTGCCGCGCCACCCGCGCCGCGGGCGGTCAGACGCGCTCGAGGAGCCGGTCGAACACCTTCGCGAGGAGCTCCGGATCCGGCTGGGGCAGCCCCGCGATCGCGGTCAGGTACAGCCCATTGCCGACCAGCCGGATGACCTCGGCCTGCACCGGGTCCGGCACGGCGGCGCGCAGCGGCTGCTCCCACACCCGGAACGAGTCCGCGAGCAGTTCCAGCGCCGCCGGGTCGGCATCGTCGCCGGTGCGCACCGCGGCCAGCAGCGACGTGAAGAATCCGCCCTCCTCGTCACCGTCCGGTGCGGCGTACTCCAGGAAGGCCCGCGCGGCGTCGCCGGCGGCGGCCCGGCGGGTCATCTCCGCGTCGACGGCGTCCCGTACCCGTTCGAGCAACCCGACGTAGAGCGACGCCTTGGTGGGGAAGTGGTAGAGCAGCCCGCCCTTGGACAGCTCCGCTCGCTCGGCCACGGACTCGAGGGTGACGACGGTCGGTCCGCCCTCGACCAGCAGGTCGCGCACGGCGTCCAGAATTCGGTCGCGGGTGTCGGCAGCCATGACGTAGACTGTACCGGCCGGACGGTATAGCAATTCGCATCGCCATGGCTGGTCGCCGGCCACCAGCGCGGTGCCACGATCCTGGGGAGTCCTGTCCGGTGTTCGGCGCCTATGTCGACGTCTTGAAGACGCCCGGAGCCGCCCGTTTCTCGGCGGCCGGGTTCATCGCGCGTGCCCAGATGTCGATGATCGGGCTCGGCGCCGTCCTGCTGCTGCAGGCCGAGCGCGGCTCGTACGCCGTCGCCGGCACGGTGTCGGCCATCTACGCGCTGTCCATGGCCGTGATCAGCCCGCAGGTGTCCCGGCTGATCGACATCTACGGGCAGCGGCTCGTCCTGCGCATCCAGCTCGCCGTGCACGTCCCGCTGATGGCCGCGCTGATCGTGCTCGCCATGAGCAACACGCCCAACTGGGTGCTCTACGTCCTGGCGTTCGCGACCGGTGGCGCGCAGCCGAACCTGGGGGCGTTGGTGCGAGCGCGCTGGTCGGCCAAGCTCACCGGGACCGGCTCATTGCGCACGGCGTTCGCCTGGGAATCGCTGCTCGACGAGGTCATCTTCATCGCGGGTCCGCCGCTGGCGACGTTCCTGGTCATCGCCGTGTTCCCCAGCGCCGCCATGATCGTCGCCACCGCCGTGCTGCTGGTCGGCACCTGGTGGTTCTCATCGCTGCGCGACTCGGAGCCCGCGCCGGTGGGTCGGCAGGTGAACCAGCTGCGGCAGCGGCCCGCGATCGCGCTCCCCGGCGTCGCGGCCGTCGCGCTGGTCTACGTGCTGATCGGCAGCATCTTCGGCTCGTTCGAGGTGACGACGGTGGCCTTCTCCGACCAGCACGGTCACAAGGGCATTGCCGGGCTGCTGCTGGCGGTGAACTCGCTCGGGTCCCTCGCGGGCGGCCTGATCTTCGGAACGCTGAAGCTGCGGGCCTCGCTGCTGCGCCAGTTCCTGTTCGTGCTGGCCGTGCTGGGCGTGGTCGCGCTACCGCTGCCCTGGCTGAGCACGATCTGGCTGCTCGCGATCGGGGCCGGCGTCGCCGGGGTCGCGGTCGCGCCGGTGCTGATCTCCGGAATGGCGTTGATCGAGCGGATCGTGCCGGCCTCCCGGCTGACCGAGTCGATGTCCTGGCCGTCCGCGGGCCTGGCCGTCGGGCTCGCCGTCTCGTCCCCGTTGGCCGGGATCATCGTCGATGCCCATGACGCGTCCATGGCGTACTGGATCACCTCCGGCTGCGCCTTGCTCGCGGCGATCGTCGGCTTCCTGCAGCTGGGGCCGCTGCGGCGGGCCAACGCCGCGGCCACCGCTCGCATCGCTGCCGGGCGTCAGGTGGCCGCCGAGGCGCCGGTCGCCGA
>CAZIIX010000108.1:4130-6607 GCA_964539345.1 uncultured Actinomycetes bacterium
GGACACCAGAACAGGTTTCGCCCGGCCAGGATCTGGGTGCGGACCAGCGACCCGCACACGTAGCACGGCTGTCCGTGCCGCCGGTACACGTACACCTCGCCGCCGTGCGGATCCACCCGCGGCGGCCGGCCCATCGCCTCCGGCATGTGCTCGGGCAGCACGGTGTCGATCCGGCCGGCGGCCAGCGCCCGATGCATCAGCTCCACCAGGTCGTCCCAGATCGCCTCCCACTCCGCGCGGCGCAGCAGCACGCCGCGCATCAGCGGATCGATGCGATGCCGGTAGAGCACCTCGGCGCGGAAGATGTTGCCCACCCCGGCGGTGACCTTCTGGTCCATCAGCAACGCCGCGATCGGCTGGCCGGATCGGTGGATGCGCTGCCACGCCCGGTCCGGGTCGGCATCGGGGCGCAGCGGATCGGGGCCGAGCCGTGCCAGGACCGCCGTCATACCCGCGTCATCGACCAGTTCGCACACGGCCGGTCCGCGTAGATCCATGAACCCGTGCTCGCCGACCATCCGCCACCGGACCGTGTCGCGCGCGGCCGGCGGGTCCCCGCGGCCGAACGTCATGCGGCCGGCCATACCCAGGTGGACGTGCACGGTGTGCGGCGTGCCGTCGAAGCCGATGAACAGGTGTTTGCCGTACGCCTCGGCCGAGCCCAGCAGGTGCCCGGTGATCTCGGCCGCCTCCGTGGTGAATCGGCCCTGTGGACTGGTGGAAGTGACGTGCTGGCCGGAGAATTCGTCCATGACGGAGCCTGCCAGCCGATGCAATACATGACCCTCGGGCATGGCTTCGAGTCTGGCACAGCGCGCCGGCGCCGCGGCGCTCCGTCGGGTCCGGACCGCCGGCGGTGCGGCCGCGCCCGGGGGATACCCTGCGAGACGTGACGGCCCAGCGGATGGCGGAGCTCCTCGCGAAGCAGGCACGGCTGTGCGCCGACGCGGGGTCCCCGTTCTACGCCGCGCTGCTGACCCGGATCGCCGACGACGTGCGCGCCGACGGACCATCCGCTGCCGTGCTGGCCGGCCACGAGGACGACCCGGAGTCCGCCGCGGTGGCGCTGCGACTGATGGGCACGGTGCACCGCATCGTGCTGGCCGGCGACGCGCCCGGACTCGCGGCCCACTACCCGAGCGTGGGCGGCGACGGGGACGCGGACGCCGCCTGGCCGCTGATCCGCCGCCTGTTCCAGTCCGATCCGCTGACGGTCGCCGCCGGTCTGGTGCATCCGCCGCAGACCAACGAGGTCGGGCGTGCGGCGGCGCTCGTCGGTGCGCTCGCGATCGTCCTGGAGGACAACCCGCTTCCGGTGCGACTGTGGGAGATCGGCTGCTCCGGGGGTCTGAACCTGCGGGCCGACCACTTCCGCTACCGGGACGGCACCGGTGCCGTGTGGGGCCCGATGTCCCCGGTCGAGCTCGACCCCGCCTGGACGACCGCGCCGACCGCGAGCCGGGTGTGGCTACCGATCGTCGAACGGGTGGGCATCGATATCGCGCCGGTCGACCCCACCAGCGATGACGGAGCCCAGCGGCTCGCCTCGTACGTGTGGGCGGACCAGACGGATCGGCTGCGGCGGCTGCGCAGCGCGATCCTGGTGGCGCGCGAGTACCCGGCGCGGATCGTGCCGGGGCGTGCGGCCGACGTGCTCGCCGATCTGGCGCCGGCCGAGGACGCCGTGACCGTGCTGTGGCACTCGGTGATGTGGCAGTACGTACCCGCGGACGAGCAGCAGCAGATCCTCGAGCGGATCGCCGCCATCGGACGGGCCGCGACCGCCACCAGCCCGTTCGTGCACATCGCCCTCGAGCCGCACGCGACCGACGGAACGGAGGACTACGAGTACCTGGTGACGGCGCAGGCCTGGCCCGGCGGCGAGGGGCGCGTGCTCGGCCGGGCGGCGCCGCATGGCATCCCGGTCACCTGGGCGGTCTGACGGCCACCGTGGTCGGACCTGCCGGCCTTCGGGCCGTGCGCGCCGAAATCGAGGGGAAGCTGGCTGCCGGGGGCGAGGATGTGCAACACTGGTCGGAGTTGGATCAATTGGTTCGTGATTTTCCATGTCCGGTCCGCTTACTTCTGTGCCTGATCACCGGGCCGCGATGAGGTTGAGCAGATGTGGTCGCAGAGGTCGCAATCTACGGCCAACGGCACTCATCTGCAGTCGACTGGCTGCGGATTCCTCGTACGACAAGGGAAGATCATGGCACAAGGCACCGTGAAGTGGTTCAACGGCGAAAAGGGCTTCGGCTTCATCGAACCCGATGATGGCGGAGCGGACGTCTTCGTCCACTACTCCGAGATCCAGGGCAACGGCTACCGTTCGCTCGACGAGGGTCAGAAGGTCAGCTACACCGTGGCGCAGGGTCAGAAGGGCCCGCAGGCCACCGAGGTGACCGCCCTCTAAGCAGCACGCTTCGCACCGACGCGGGTCCGAGGTCCTCCGGGATCCTCGGGCCCGCGTCGCTGTC
>CAZIIX010000108.1:6707-7915 GCA_964539345.1 uncultured Actinomycetes bacterium
GACCGGTCGAGGTACTCGTCGGAGAAGAACTGCCACATCGCCTGCGGCGACACCTCCCCGCCCTCCGAATCGGTGTGCGCCTGGACGACGTGCGAGAACTCGATCTGCAGGCGGCGCGGCAGGTCCAGGCCGTGCTCGGTCTTCATCATGTAGGCGATGCCGCCCTTGCCGGACTGCGAATTCACCCGGATGACCGCCTCATAGGTGCGGCCCACATCCTTCGGGTCAATCGGCAGATACGGGACCTCCCAACGGAAGTCGTCGACATCGATGCCGGCGTCGGCCGCGTCCGCGCGCAGGTGCTTGAAGCCCTTGTTGATGGCGTCCTGGTGCGAGCCGGAGAACGCGGTGAACACGAGGTCGCCGCCGTACGGGTGCCGTTCGGGCACGTCGAGCTGATTGCAGTACTCGACCGTGCGGCGGATCTCGTCGATGTCGGAGAAGTCGATCTGCGGATCGATGCCCTGGCTGAACAGGTTCAGGGCGAGCGTCACCAGGCACACGTTGCCGGTCCGCTCGCCGTTGCCGAACAGGCACCCCTCGATGCGATCCGCGCCCGCCATGTAGCCGAGTTCGGCCGCGGCCACGGCGGTACCGCGGTCGTTGTGCGGGTGCAGGGACAGGATCAGCGAATCGCGCCGGTCGAGGTTGCGATGCATCCACTCGATGGAATCCGCATACACGTTCGGCGTCGCCATCTCCACCGTCGCCGGCAGGTTGACGATCATCGGGTTGTCCGGCGTCGGGCCCCAGATCGCCGAAACGGAATTGCACACCTCCACGGCGTATTCGAGCTCCGTGCCGGTGTACGACTCGGGCGAGTACTCGAAGCGCCAGTCGGTCTCGGGGTACTTCTCCGCCCAGCGCGCGACCTCCTCGGCACCCTCGGTCGCGATCCGCGTGATGCCGGCGCGGTCCAGCCCGAACACGACGCGGCGCTGCAGCGTCGAGGTCGAGTTGTACAGGTGGACCACCGCGGAGTGCGCGCCCTCGACGGCCTCGTAGGTGCGGGCGATCAATTCCGGGCGCGCCTGGGTCAGCACCTGGATGCGCACGTCCTCGGGGATGGCGTCCTGCTCGATGATCTCGCGGACGAAGTCGAAATCGGTCTGTGACGCGGCCGGGAAGCCGACCTCGATCTCCTTGTAGCCCATGCGGACCAGCAGGTCGAACATGCGTCGTTTGCGTGCCGGCGTCATCGGGTCGAT
>CAZIIX010000109.1:0-3961 GCA_964539345.1 uncultured Actinomycetes bacterium
TGCGGATCTCCTTGAGCACCTTCTTGAGCCGCTCCTCGAAGTCACCGCGGTAGCGCGAGCCGGCCACCAGTGAGCCGAGGTCGAGCGTGTAGAGGTGCTTGTCCTTGAGCGTGGTCGGCACGTCGCCGCGCACGATCGCCTGGGCCAGCCCCTCCACCACCGCCGTCTTGCCCACGCCGGGCTCGCCGATCAGCACGGGGTTGTTCTTGGTGCGTCGGGAGAGCACCTGCATCACGCGCTCGATCTCCTGCTCGCGCCCGATGACCGGGTCGAGCTTGTGCTCGCGCGCGGCCTGGGTGAGGTTGCGGCCGAACTGGTCGAGCACCAGCGACGTCGACGGGGTGCCCTCGGAGCGTCCCCCGCTCTCGGCGGCGGCGGTCTCCTTGCCCTGGTAGCCGGACAGCAGCTGCAGCACCTGCTGGCGCACCCGATTGAGGTCGGCGCCGAGCTTCACGAGCACCTGCGCCGCCACGCCCTCGCCCTCGCGGATGAGTCCGAGCAGGATGTGCTCGGTGCCGATGTAGTTGTGGCCGAGCTGCAGCGCCTCGCGCAGGGACAGCTCGAGGACCTTCTTGGCGCGCGGCGTGAACGGGATGTGCCCGGAGGGGGCCTGCTGCCCCTGTCCGATGATCTCCTCGACCTGGGAGCGGACACCCTCCAGTGCGATACCGAGCGATTCGAGGGCCTTGGCGGCGACGCCCTCGCCCTCGTGGATCAGCCCCAGCAGGATGTGCTCGGTGCCGATGTAGTTGTGGTTGAGCATCCGGGCCTCTTCCTGGGCCAGGACCACCACTCGGCGAGCACGATCAGTAAACCGTTCAAACATGTGCACTCCTTACGGGCGTGCGCGCAGCGCTTTCATCCCTACCGATCGGGCGCGTGTCGCCACGAGCGGCTGTGCCGCCAGTCTAGGCGGAGACCACGACGGCTTCCGGCAAACGAGCCAGAATCGGCTACGCCCAGCGCGAACACCTCGGACGAGGGGTGCGCCGGGCGGGAGAAGCACTGGGCCCGGCCCGCGTGGTGCGGGTCGGGCCCAGTCCGAGTGATGACGGAACGGCTATGACGTCATCGTCGTCAGTGCGCGTCCTCGTACGCCTGCACGATCGTCGCCGGCAGCCGGCCCCGGTCGGAGACCTCGTGCCCGTTGGCCCGCGCCCATTCACGGATCCTGGCCGTCAGATCACGGTCGGTGCCGCCGCTCGCACGTCCACGGCCGCGGGCGGCTCGACCCCGGCCGCCGCTCACCCGCCGTGCGTGCGGCACATAGGGCGCCAATGCGTCCCGCAGTGCCTGCGCATTCTCCTCGCCGAGATCAATCTCGTAGTTCACGCCGTCCAGGCCGAAGCTAACGGTCTCCGCGCCCTCGCCGCCGTCGATATCGTCGGTCCTGATAACAATCGTCCTACTGGCCACTCTTGTCCTCCTCGCAATATCACCATGATAATCAGTGCTTCACACATAGTAGAGCAAATGATGCGCGAATGCACTCTCCGGTCGCGGTCGGCGGCGAATCAGATTTTTACAGGTCCGGCCGTACAAACGGGAACAGAATCGTCTCGCGAATGCCCAAACCGGTCAAGGCCATCAAAAGTCGGTCGATGCCCATTCCCATTCCGCCTGCCGGCGGCATGCCGTATTCCATGGCTCGCAGGAAATCCTCATCGAGTCTCATGGCTTCCACATCGCCCAGCCCGGCGAACACCGCCTGCTGAACGAAACGCTCCCGTTGCACGACCGGGTCGGTCAGCTCGGAATAGCCCGTCGCCGTCTCGACGCCGCGGATATACAGATCCCATTTCTCGGTCAAGCCGGGCATGTCGCGATGATCACGCGTGAGCGGAGATGTCTCGGCGGGGAAATCGCGCACGAACGTCGGCGTATGCAGCGACCCGACCACGAGCGTCTCGAACAACTCCTCCGCCAGTTTGCCGGGACCGTAATGCGGGGCGACCGGCACCTCGAGTCGTTCGGCGATCGCGACGAGCCGCTCCATGGGCGTGTGCACGTCGATCTCGTCGCCGAGGGCGTCGGACAGTGCGCCGTAGAGCGTGATCGATGGCCACTGGCCGCCGAGGTCGAACTCCGCGCCGTCGGCCAGGGTGACCAGGGTGGAACCGGTCGCGGCCACCGCCGCATTCTGAATGAGACGCTGGGTGAGCGCGCCAATGCCGTTGTAATCGGTGTACGCCTGATAGCACTCCAGCATCGCGAACTCCGGCGAGTGCGAGGAGTCGACACCCTCGTTCCGGAAATTACGGTTCATTTCGAAGACCCGGTCGATCCCGCCGACGACGCACCGCTTGAGGTAAAGCTCCGGTGCGATGCGCAGATACAGCTCCATGTCCAACGCATTCATATGCGTCACGAAGGGCCTGGCCGCCGCCCCTCCCGCCTGGTTTTGCAACATGGGCGTTTCGACCTCGAGGAATCCTGACGATTGCAGGGTCTCGCGGATCGACCTGTTCACCGCCGCGCGCAGTTCGACCGTGCGTCGCGCCTGCGGCCGCACAATAAGGTCGACATAGCGCTGCCGCACCCGGGTCTCCTCGGAAAGCGGCTTGTGCGCCACCGGGAGCGGTCGCACGGCTTTCGCGGCGAGCCGCCAGGAATCAGCCATCACCGACAGTTCGCCACGTCGGGACGAAATGACCGTCCCGTGAATGGCAATGAGGTCGCCGAGGTCGATTGTCGCCTTGAATTCCGCGAGCGATTCATTTCCGATCGACGCGACCGAGAGCATCACCTGCAGCTCGGTGCCGCTGTCACCGGCACCGCCCTCGCGGAGCATGACGAAGCACAGTTTGCCGGAGTTGCGCAAGAAGATGACGCGCCCGGTGACGGCAACGACGGTGTCCGTCGTGGTGTCCGGCGGCAGGTCCGGGTGGAGTTCCCGGACGTCGCGCAGTGTGTGGGTGCGCTCGACCGACACCGGGTACGCCTGCTGACCGGCCTCCAGTACCCGCGCGCGCTTGTCGAGGCGGACGCGCATCTGCTCGGGAAGGTCGTCGGTGTCGGCGGACGGGGGGTTCTCAGAATCGGTCACGGCTGCACAGCCTACTGATATCCCTGCGTCGGTTCGACCGGCCCATCCGAATCGTCGGTCGGCTCCGACACCACGGGGGGGTCGGCGGCACCTGCGGCTATCCGCGGCGCCGGCGGCGGGGCTGGCCGGACAGCCCGTAGGCGGCCAACAGGTCCGCGACGGAGACATCCTCGTCCCTGGTGGTCGATCCGGAGTCCTCGTCGGGCTCGTGCGAACCGTGACGGGATTGGCGCGGCACCGACGACGCCTCGTGGTCGGTGGCCGCCGCGGCCGGGGCGGCGGTCGCCGGCTCGTCCGGCGCCGGCGCCTGCGCGGTGTCCGCGCCGACCGGGTCGCTCCGCGATGCGGGCTTCTCGACCGAGCGCTCCCACACCGGGGCCGAATGCCGCGCATCCGGGGCCGCCGGGCCCCGGTCGAATCGCTCGCGCAGCCGGGCGACGTGCTGCTCGGCCCATACCGCGGCCGGCACCTCCTCAGTGGAGTGGCTGCCCGTCGACGCGGGAGCGGGAGCGGCCTGTGGCCGCGCCACGAACGGGATCGTCCCTGCGGGCGCCGGGCGGTCGTCGGCCGCGCCGAGCGGCGCGTCATCGGCGACCGGATCCGGTGTCGCCTCGGCCGGGCGGTGGGGCTCCTCCGCCGGGTCCCCGGTCGCCTGGGCCGGCTCCGCGGTCTCCTCGGTCGCGTCCGGGGTCGCCTGGGCCGGCGCCGCGCTGTCCTCGGCCCGGTCCACGACCTCCTCGACGGGGCCGCGGTCGACGGCCGCCCGGGCCTCGTCGGGATCGGTCGCCGCCGCCCGCGTGCCCTGCTGCGCCGCATCGTCCTGGAGATCCTCGTCCTCGAGCTCGGCCAGACGGTCCTCGACGATCTCCGCATCGATGGGCTCATCGTCAGTCGCGAACCGGTCAGCCTCGAACC
>CAZIIX010000109.1:4061-6218 GCA_964539345.1 uncultured Actinomycetes bacterium
CTCGAGCCGGTCGGCCTCACGCCGGTCGCCGTCGCGTGAGCCGGCGGTGACGGCGGTGCGCGATCTCGCCGAGACCTGGTGGTGGGCGCGGAACCGGGCCGACTCGGCCGACAGCGTCAGGCGGGACACGGTGAGCTCCCCATCGGCGAGTGATGCGAGCACGTCCGTGAGCCTCTCGAGTTGCGCACGCAGCTCGTCGATCTGCTCGGATTGGGACTGCGACATCGTCGAAGCGAGGTCCGCCTCGAACTCGCGGCGCGCCGTCACCTCCCGATTGAGTTCGAGCTGATAGGCGAGCTCCGCCTCTCGCACCCGCATCGCGGCCGCTTTCGAGTCCCGACGGGCGCGACTGACTGCGAACGCGCCGATCAACGCCGCCCACAGCGCCAGCACGACCGCGAGCCGCAGTAGCCGAAGGCTGTCGGCGACCACGACCAACACGGTGGCGGCGACGGCGATCGCGAAACCCAGCACGAGCAGCACACGCATAACCGTCGGAAGGCTCTCGCGTGACCGCGCGACCTCGCCTTCACCCATACCCGAAGGGTACCGGGCGGGGCCGCGTCCGATGCCGCTGCTCGACCCGTCGGCGCGCCCTCACGCGCCGAGCCCCTGGTCGCCGGGAGCATCCGGCGGGCCGTCATCCGGTGCGCGGCAACAATTCTCCAGGAACAGCGCACCCAGGAGGAACACGACGCTTCCGCCGATGCCCACACCGGCGGTGACGGAGTCGGCGGCGGCGGCGGTCACGTCGCCCGCCTCCGGCGCCACGTAGATCGCGAAGCCGATCCACAATCCCGCCAGCGCCGCCGCGGCGAGCGCCGACGCCTTGGCGATGCTCAGCGTCCGCGCCGCGAACAGTGGGGGGACCGGCGGTGGCACGGAGTCCACCGGCTCGCCGCGTCGGATCGCGCGCAGGTACGCCGACCGCCGCCGGATCCGGGCCCGCAGCCCCCACCCGGCCACGCCCTCCGCGATGCCGATGATCGCGGCGCTCGCGCCGGCCAGGCGCGGCAGCGTCGGGATGGAGCTGTACTGGTAGCGCACCACCACATACGCGATCACGGCCGCGATGGCGGCCACCGCGAGCAGGTCGCGCACCCGGGTGGGTCCCAACCCCTGGTCGTCACTGCTCAAGAGTGCCCACCCGTTCGATGCCCGACAGGTCCAGCCGGCCGAGCAGGTCGCGGATCGGCCCGGCGCCGGGCAGCACCGCATCGGGCTCGATCTCCGCCCACGGCACCAGGACGAAGCCGCGTTCGGCGGCGCGCGGATGCGGCAGGATCAGCTCCGGATCGTCCGAGATCACCGCGACGGTCTGCGCGGCGAGGTCCTCCCCGCCGTCATTGGGACCGCCGGTGGCGCGGACGGGCATCCGGGTCGAGTCCCCCGTCACGTCGACCGTCCGTCTGACCATGATCACATCGACGTCGAGAGTCCGTGGCCCCCACCGGATCTGCCGTTCGCGGTGCGCGGCCCGTTCGAGGAGCTGGGCCGTGGCCCACCACCCGTGCGCCGTCGTTCCGGCGTCGGCGACCACGGCCGCGATGTTCAGGAAGTCGTCCTGCGCCACCGGACCCCACGGCGGCGTGCGGTAGATGGACGAGACGGCGCGCAGCACCGGTCGCAGCTGATCGATGGCCGCGGCGAGGTGACCGCGCGCGTCGCCCATGTTCGATCCGAGCGAGAGCACCGCCACCGTCATGTCGCCGCCCCGCCCCGCCGCACCGTCACGGCGACGTCGGCGAACTGCCGCGGGATCGGCGCCCGCGGCTTGTGCACGGTCACCTCCACGGTCCGGTTCGCCCAGCGGCCGGCCACGGCGTCGGCGATCTCGGTAGCCACGGTCTCGATGAGGTCGCGTGGTGGACCGGCGACGATCGCGGCCGCCACCTCGGCCAGCTCCGCGTAGTTCAGCGTGCTGTGCACATCGTCGGCGGCAGCGGCCGGCGCGAGGTCGCGCCGGACGGTGATGTCGATGACGAAGTCCTGGCCTTCGCGCTTCTCGTGCTCGAAGACGCCGTGGTGGCCGCGCACGGTCAGCCCGGTCAGCGTGATGCGGTCGTCGGAATCGGCCGCGGGGCCGGGACGTGGCTTCCGGAGCGTTCCGGTCCGTGCGGCGATCGGCGGGGGCGGCGCGGCCAGGTCGAGCAGCGG
>CAZIIX010000109.1:6318-7913 GCA_964539345.1 uncultured Actinomycetes bacterium
GCGGGGGCGGCGCGGCCAGGTCGAGCAGCGGCGCCGACTCGGCCCGGCCGGCCGGCGGGGCGCTGTCCGAACCGCTGTCCATGCTGGTGAGCACGGACAGCGCGTCGCGGGTGGGCAGGACGTCATGCACCCGGACCGCCCACACGCCGCGCTGCGCGGCCAGCAGGCTGACGGCGGCGGTGGCGCTCTCGCGGCCGTCGGGTGGCCGCATGGTCCCGTCGGCGGCGGCGAGCAGCGAGCCGAGGAACCGTTTGCGGGACGCGCCGATGAGCACCGGGAGCCCCAGATCCACCAGCAGGTCCAGCCGGTGCAGCACCTCCCAGTTGTGCGTGGCGGTCTTCGCGAAGCCCAGACCCGGGTCGATGATCAGGCTGCGCTCGTCGATCCCGGCCGCGAGCGCGACCTCCACGCGGGCCAGCAGCTCCTCGCGGACGTCGACGGCGACGTCGTCATAGGTCGCGAGCGAGTTCATCACGTCGCTGGGCCCGCGCCAGTGCATGAGCACCCAGGGGACGCGCGCGTCGGCCACCACCCTCGTCATAGCCGGATCGGCCATCCCGCCGGACACGTCGTTGACCAGGACGGCCCCCGCCTCCAGCGCGGCCGCGGCCACCGATGCCCTGGTGGTGTCCACCGAGCAGTCGATGCCCTCGGCGGCCAGCGCCGCGATCACCGGGACGACCCGGTCCCGTTCGGTCCCCGCGTCGATGCGATGGGCTCCCGGCCGCGTCGATTCGCCGCCGACGTCCACGATGACGGCGCCGTCGGCGACCAGCTGCCGCCCGCGGGCGATCGCCGCATCCGTGTCCAGCCAGCGACCGCCGTCGGAGAACGAGTCGGGCGTGACGTTGACGACCCCCATGATCCACGGGCGCGCCGCGAAGACCGGAACCAGCATGGACGTCATTGTCCGGTGATCAGGCTCAACGCCTCGGCGCGGGTCCGGGCCTCGTCCTGGAAGATGCCGCGGACGGCCGAGGTGATCGTCGAGGTGCCCGGCTTGGTGACGCCCCGCATCGCCATGCACAGGTGCTCCGCCTCGATGACGACGATGACGCCCGCGGGCTGCAGGCGGCGCACCAGGGCGTCGGCGATCTGGGTGGTGAGCCGTTCCTGCACCTGCGGGCGCCGGGCGTAGCCGTCGACCAGCCGCGCCAGCTTCGACAGGCCGGTGATGCGCCCGTGCGGGCCCGGGATGTAGCCGACGTGCGCCTTGCCGGAGAACGGCACCAGGTGGTGCTCGCAGGTGGAGAACATGGTGATGTCGCGGACCAGCACCATCTCGGCGTGGCCCTCGTCGAAGACCGTGTCGAGCACCTCGTCCGGGTCGGCGTGCAGCCCGGAGAACTGTTCCGCCAACGCGCGCGCCACCCGGTCGGGCGTGGCGCGCAGGCCCTCGCGGTCCGGGTCCTCGCCCACCGCGATCAGCAGCTCCCGCACGGCGGCGGTCGCGCGATCGTGGTCGAACGCCGCCCGCGACGGCGTCACCGACCGTGCTCCTCCGGGGGAGCCCACGGGTCCCGCGGCTCCGTGCCCGGGTCGGCGTGCGCGCCGTAGGGCGGACGCTGCGCATGCTGCCCCTGGCCCTGCTGGCC
>CAZIIX010000110.1:0-5687 GCA_964539345.1 uncultured Actinomycetes bacterium
TACCAGCAGCCGCAGGATCCGTCCGCGGCGATGCCGGGCATGGCCGGCGGGCCCGAGGAGCAGCCGAAGAAGACCAACACCTCACGCATCGTGATCGCCGCGGTGGTCGTGCTCGCCCTGGTGCTGGGTGGTGTCCTCTACTTCGTGCTGCGCGGCTCGGACCCCGCCACGGCCCAGGCCGGCGACTGCATCAAGGTCAACAAGGCATCGACCGAGGACGCGGACGTGGACAAGATGTCCTGCGACGAGCCGGAGGCGATCTACAAGGTCAGTGCCGCCGGCAAGGACGTGCAGTGTGACACCGCCGAACTCGAATACACCGAGGAGACGAAGGATCACGACATCACCACCCGGCTGTGCCTGCAGCCGAACGTGGAGACCGGCGACTGCATCCTGCCGGTCGACGGCAACGGCAACGACTTCGAGAAAGTGGACTGCGCCGAGCACGCCGGCGACGAGAACGCCGTCAAGATCGATCTGTTCGACCATTCGACCAACGACGAGACCGAGTGCCCGGACGGGTCCATCCCGATCGCGGCGTTCGAAACGCATGTCGGGTTGATCTGCGCCAGCCCCGTCCAGTAACACCCCGGCCCACCGAGGATGCCACCACTATGACCACCGGAGCCGCCGCCCGCAGTGCCCGTCCTGGACGGGTGCAGGCGGAAGACGGCCACCGGTAGGCGCGGCCCGTTCGTCATACCGACCCGTGTTCCTCACCAAACACGGGATCCGGTATGACGACGGGCCGTTGGTGCTCCCGCCCCAGACCATGCCGCGTGGCCTGCGCCGGACGCCCTGGCCTCCCGTACAGTCTGGTGTGGTGCCCGCAGGGTCACTGCGGCGCCACCGGCGGACACGAGGACGGGAGGCGGCCACGTCGTGACGGATGCTGCCGTATCGCACCGGGCCGGGCCGCTCGAGCACCTGTCCGGACGCACCGAGGCGGACCCGGACAGCATCTACGCCGCGGTGGCCGCATGGGCCGAGGCAGGCGGACGCCCGCTGTACCCGCACCAGGACGAGGCGCTGCTGCACCTGGTCACCGGCAACAACGTCGTCCTGGCCACGCCGACCGGCTCCGGCAAGACCATGGTCGCGATCGGTGCCGTGGCGGCGGGGCTGGCGACGGGCCGCCGCGCCTGGTACACCGCCCCGGTCAAGGCGCTGGTCAGCGAGAAGTTCTTCGAACTGGTCGGGGTCTTCGGCGCCGGGAACGTGGGCATGCTCACCGGGGACTCCGCGGTCAACCGGGACGCGCCCATCATCTGCTGCACCGCCGAGATCCTGGCCGTCGCGGCACTCCGCGGCGGCGCGGACGCGGACGTGGGCATCGCGGTGCTGGACGAATTCCACTACTACGGCGACCGGCAACGCGGCTGGGCCTGGCAGGTGCCGCTGCTGGAGCTGCCGCACACCCAGTTCCTGCTCATGTCCGGCACTCTCGGCGACACGACCGCGATCGAGAAGGACCTCACCGAACGGACCGGCCGGGAGACCGAGGTGATCACTGGTGTGCCACGCCCGGTGCCGCTGCAGTTCGAGTACCACCTCTATGACGTCCCGGAGGCCGCGCAGCGGCTCACCGACGAGTCCCGAACGCCCGTCTACATCGTGCACTTCACCCAGGCGGCGGCGATCGAGCAGGCGCAGGGCCTAGTGAGCCTTGGTCTGACAGGACGCGCCCAGCGCGACGAGATCGCCGAGCTGATCGGAGACTTCCGGTTCTCCAAGGGATTCGGCCGCACCCTGTCACGACTGGTCCGCGCCGGTATCGGCGTGCATCACGCCGGCATGCTGCCGCGGTACCGGCGCCTGGTCGAACGCCTCGCCCAGGCCGGCCTGCTGACCATCATCTGCGGCACGGACACCCTCGGCGTCGGGATCAACGTGCCCATCCGCACCGTGCTGCTGACCGCGCTGGCCAAGTACGACGGCCGCCGCAGCCGGGTGCTGACCGCCCGCGAGTTCCACCAGATCGCCGGCCGCGCGGGCCGCGCCGGATTCGACACCGAAGGCTTCGTCACGGTCCTGGCCCCCGAACATGCCGTGCACAACGCGAAGGCGCAGGCGAAGGCCGAGGCGAAGGCGGCGCAGGGCTCGGGCAGGGCGGCGGCCAAGAAGAAGGCCGCCAAACGGAAGGCACCGGAGGGCGCGGTCAACTGGACCGAGCAGACCTTCACGAAACTCGTTGCCGCCGAGCCGGAACCGCTCACCCCCCACCTGCGCATGACGCACACCGTCGTGCTGGCCATGCTCGGCCGCCGCACCGACGCAGTGCACGCCATCCGCACCCTGGTGGAGACCTCGCACGAGCCGCGCAAGCGGCAACTGCAGCTGCTGCTGCGCGCGATCGGCATCGGACGGTCGCTGCTGGACGCGGGCATCGTCCGGCGGCTGGACGAGCCGGACGAGTACGGCCGGCGCTTCGTGCTCACCACGGACCTGCAGATGGACTTCGCCCTGGACCAACCGTTGTCGCCGCTGGCCATCGCCGCCATCGACCTGCTGGACGTCGAATCCGAGGACTACGCGCTCGACGCGGTCAGCATCATCGAAGCGACGCTGCCCGGCCCGATGCCGGTGCTGCTCGCCCAACGCCGGCGCGCCCGGGATGCGGCGATGGCGGCGATGAAGGCGGACGGGCTGGAGTACGAGGAGCGGATGAACCGGCTCGACGAGGTCGACTACCCGCGTCCGCTCGCGGACGTCGTCGAGGCCGCCTACGAGATGTACCGGCGCGGGCATCCATGGGTTGCCGAGTACCAGGTGGAGCCGAAATCCATCATCCGAGAGATGTTCTCGCGCGGCATGACATTCTCCGAGTACATCGCCGAGTACCAGCTGGCGCGGTCCGAAGGCATCGTGCTGCGCTACGTCGCGCAGGGCTATCGAGCGCTGCGACGAACGGTGCCGCAGTCCGCCCGGACCGAGCAGCTCACCGACATCACCGAGTGGCTCGGCGAAATGGTGCGCGGCGTCGACTCGAGCCTGCTCGCCGAGTGGGAGGCGCTGGCCCACCCCGATGACGACGTCGGCGCCGGCGGCGGGGTCGGGGCGGAGCCGCGGCCGCCGCAGCAGTCGGTGGCCGACCGCGGCATTACGGCCAACACCCGCGCGTTCACCGTCATGGTGCGCAACGCACTGTTCCGACGGGTGGAGCTGGCCTCGCACCGCCGCTTCGACACACTCGGCGAGATGGACGGCGGCATCGGATGGGATGCGACCACCTGGCGGGACGCCATGGCCGGATACTTCGACGAGTATGACGAGGTCGGCATCACCGCCGCGGCCCGGGCCGCCGCACTCGTGCTGATCGAACCGGGACCCGAGACCTGGCGCGTGCAGCAGATCCTCGACGATCCCGCCGGCGACCACGACTGGGCGATCACCGCCGAGATCGACGTCGCCGCATCCGACGAGGCCGGCGAGCCGGTGGTCGCGGCGGTCACTGTCGCCCCGCGCAGCGCAGAGCTCTGACGGTCCGTCGCGCCCGGGTGCCGGCGTCCCGGCCGAGTCGTCCCGGCCGACCGTGGCCGCCACACCGCTCCGTCGGGCTACCGTCCGGGCGGTTCCGCGGATTGCTCCTCGGCCGTCACCGACGTGATGCGATGCACCGGAAACGTCTGCGGCGCGCGACGGAGCCGATCGTAGGCGACCATGGTGCCGCCGGAGACGACGATCGGCTCGACGATGCGGCGCGAGGTGCTGCCCTGCGCGTCGGCGTACCGGATCCACACCGGCGACCGGCTGCCGGCCGCGGCGCGGAGCATCTCCATGATGTCCCGCGCGTCCTGCACCGCGCCGGAGGCGGCATCGCCGGCGCGCATCCGATGGATCACGGACGCCACCTGGTCGGCCGACGGCGGCGCCGGCGGGCTGTAGCCGTACCGGGCGGGGACGGTGATGCGGGTCCGGCGCGGCCGGGGGCGCAGGTCCAACACCGTGCCCGAGGCGTCCTCGGCCGCCAGCGTCAGACCGGCACCGCGAATCACCTCGACCAGCACCGACATCTCGGCGCCGCACACCGCAACCGTCGGCGCGAGCGCGCGCATCTCCAGACCGGCGCCGCGCGCCAGTGCCACCGCCTGAGCGATGACGCTGGGATCCTCGGATCGCAGGTAGCAGCTCGCCTCACCGGCGCGCAGGACACCGTAACGACGGCCCACATCGTCGATCAGATAGGTCAAGGATTGCGGGACCGGTGTGGCGGAGTGCTTCTCGAACAACTCGTGCAGTTGCGCCGCCGTGGCGCCGGCGTCGAACGCGCGGCCCAGGCTGGCCTCGGTGACGCGGTAGACCGTGGCACTGCCCGACGATTCGACCTCCGCGGCCAGTCGCAGGGCGTCGCGCAGCTCCCGGGACAGCCGCCCCGCCGCGATCACCGTCATATCGGCCTGGACGAGGATGGATCGGACCGTCGGCGGTGCGGCCGCATCGAGGGCGGCGGCAGCCCCGGCGACGTCGTCGTCGAACAGCGCGCGACCGGCGGTGCACAGTGCGTTGAAGGCGACGATGCCCAGGTCGGTGGCTTCCGCGATGATCGCGTCGGCATGGGCAGCCAGCGGGCCCGGGTCGCGCCGCGGACTGGTGAAGGTCAGTCGCGCCGCGACGCTGTCGGTGGTCGCCGACGTGCCCGCCGGCAGGCCCGCGAGATCGCCGACGATGCGATGACGCAGCGCCGGGCCGCCGCGCCAGTTCAGTTCGGTGGACAGCGCGTTGCGCACCCGGCCCTGGTCGTCCTTGGACCCGACGCGCCGGGGGTCCCGGCGCAATTGCAGCCAGGCGTCAGCGATTAGCGCCCATCCGGCGGCTTCGCCCCCGTCCAGGAAGCTGTCCGCCTCCTGGGTCGGGAGCCACGTGCCGCCGGTGCCGGAGCGAGTCAGGACCGGCGCGAGAAGACCGGTCGCATGGAGCAACTCGAGGTACATCGCCAGCAGCGGCACATCGAGATCGAGGTCCCTGGCGAGCCGGCGCACGACGAGGATTCCAACCCCGCCGGACTTGAGCTGGCCGATCTCCCCCCGGCCGAAGATCTCCAGCAGACGCACGCAGCGAGCATGCGCACCGAGGGCCTGACCCGCCGCGGTGCCGTCGACAGTCTCGGCCGCGTGCGCCGTGGTGACCAGTTCGGGCGCCGCCGGGGTGGCGGCCCCCAATGGTCGCTCGCCGCGCAGCGCCAGGCCGACCTCGCGGGGGAGCGCGACCGTCAGCGGGTCGAGCTGGATGAGCAGGCCGGACCGCACGAGCTCGGAAACCGCTGCGGCATTGCGAGAGTCGGCGCCCATCGCGCCGACCGGCGGCCCGGGGACCAACCGGCGCAGGAGCGACAGGCCCTCATCCGCGGCCGCGGCCAGCGCGGTCCGCACCTCGTCGATGGCGATGCCCGACGGTGGCCCCAGCCCCGCCGGGAAGCGGCCGAGGACGTCGCGGACACCGGGCGGCACCTGGAGTTCGTCATGCTCAGTGACCGGCCGGCCGGTCGCGGCGGTGCCCGATGGGGTGTCTCGGCCCGCGCCGTCGCCGTCGTGCAGCAGACCGCGCGCGACGAGGCGCCCGACCCCGGTGAGCACCTCGTCCGGCGTGGCGGGTCCACCGAGGAACGCGCTGATCCGCGCCGCCGTCACCGCGCCGGACCGCGGGTCGTCCGTACCAACAGCATGGGTGTCACCGTCACCGACACCGTC
>CAZIIX010000110.1:5787-7891 GCA_964539345.1 uncultured Actinomycetes bacterium
CACCGTCACCGACACCGTCGCGGTCCCCGGCGGCATCACCACCGTCACCGTCGGCATCGGCATCGGGGTCGGCAGCCGCGGGCCCGGCCGACTCCAACAGCCGCGCCGCCTGCACGATCTGCCACTCGAACCGGTCGAGCGATTCCAGCGCGCGATTGGCCGCCGACGGGGAGTCCATGCGCCGTGCCAGCGTGGCGAGGTCGCCGGGCGCGGGCAGCAGCAGATCCGGCCGGGCGGTGAGCAGCTCGGCCAACTCCGCGTCGCTGCGGCGGCGCAGCCACTCCAACGTTGAACGCATCCCTCCCACCGTAATCACGAATCCGCGCCCAGGCATGCGGCAGCGGGGCGGGGCCGGTGAACCGGACGCGCCGGCATCGAGGCCCTGTTGAGCGGGTCCTCGTCATCGGGGACAATGGAGGTACGCGATGCAACACCATCGCGCGCGGCCTCACCGCCGCGAGGACACGCCGGGCATCACGAGGCCCGCGTTGGTGGCAGGAGGAGCTGTGGCCCGACCCCCCAAGACCAAGCACATCGACCCGACGTGGCCGGACCATTCGCCGAACAAGCACGCGGTCACCGAGTTGGTGGCAACGCACCAGGGCAACCTCTCGCCGTTCGGCGACCTGACGTTCCCGCTGCCGAGCACGCCGTACCGGCACCCGGTCACGGTGATCAACAAGTAGCCGGGCCCGTCCACTGAGCGCCGCCCGCACCGATCCGACCGCCGGGACCGAGCCCGCCGCGCCCCGCATCGCCGGGCTGCTGCTGGCCGCCGGCCAGGGGCGCCGATTCGGCCGGCCGAAGGCGCTCGTCGACAGCGGTGCCGGCCCCTGGGTGGTGCGCGCGCTGCACACCTTGCGGTCGCTGCCGGTTCGGATGGTGGTCACCGGCGCCGCCGCCGAGCGCGTCGAGAGTCTGCTTCCCGCCGGAGTTCTCACGACGCGCAATCCGGACTTCGCCCAGGGCATGGGGTCGAGCCTGTCGGCCGGGTTGCGGGCACTGCCCCCGGGTGTCGATGCGGCTCTGGTCATGCTCGTCGACCTGCCGGACGTCACCGAGGAGGTCGTCCGGCGCGTGCTGGGCGCCGTCGAGCACGCCCGGGTGCGCGCCAGCCTCGTCCGCGCCGTCTATGACGGGGTCCCGGGCCATCCCGTGCTGCTGGGCGCAGATCACTTCGGCGGGATCCTCGCGTCGGCCACCGGCGATCGCGGCGCGCGGGACTATCTGCGCGCCCATCCCGCGGTCGGTGTCGAGTGTTCGGACCTCGCCACCGGCGCGGACCGGGACACGCCCGACGGCTGATGTCGGCAGCGCGATCTGCGCCACGTCATCCAGCGAACGACGTCACGGTTGATCTACCATCCGAGCAGCGAGCCGCGCGGGGCCCACCCGGTTCCGGCGCGGCGTCTGCGGCGAAAGGAGTGGTGCGACCATGCCCGTGCCTGGACCGGGGTACTCGATCACGATGCGTATCGCGGCGCCGGCGACCGCGGCGACCGCCGGCGACCTGACCGGCGCGGTCGGCCGCGCGGGCGGTGTCATCACCGCGTTCGACATCGTGGAGTCCACCGGCACGTCGATGACGGTGGACCTGTCGGCGAACGCGCTGTCCTCGATCCATGCCGAGCAGATCACCGATGCCGTCAACGCGCTGGACGGCGTGCACGTCCACAAGGTCTCCGACCGCACGTTCCTGATGCATCTCGGCGGGAAGATCGAGATCAAGTCGAAGGTGGCGTTGCGGAACCGCGATGAGCTCTCCCGCGCCTACACCCCCGGGGTGGCGCGGGTCTCCGAGGCGATTGCCGCCAATCCGGAGGACGCCCGGCGCCTGACGATCAAGCGCAACACGGTGGCCGTCGTCACCGATGGGACCGCGGTGCTGGGGCTGGGCGACATCGGCCCGTCGGCGGCGTTGCCGGTGATGGAGGGGAAGTCCGCCCTGTTCAAACGGTTCGCCGGTGTCGACGCCTGGCCGGTGTGCCTGGACACCACCGACACCGAGGAGATCATCCGCACGGTGGAGATCATCGCGCCGGTCTACGGCGGCATCAACCTGGAGGACATCTCCGCGCCGCGCTGCTTCGAGATCGAGGCGCGG
>CAZIIX010000111.1:0-2107 GCA_964539345.1 uncultured Actinomycetes bacterium
CGCGCGGAGATGCGGGCGCTCGCCCCCGGCGGGCTGCGCAAGACGATGCACTACGTGGTACGCGTGGTGGCCGGCGGCGACGCCCTTGCCCGGCAGACCGGCCTGCTCGATGCCCGCGGGCGACCGGTGCGCGGGCTGCCGCCGCAGATCGTGGCCGGCTCCGTGCAGGACGCCGAGGCCGCCTGGCGCGGTGCGTTCCTGGTGCACGGATCGCTGACCGAGCCCGGCCGATCGGCCTCGCTGGAGGTGACCTGCCCGGGCCCGGAGGCGGCGCTGGCTCTGGTCGGATCGGCCCGGCGGATAGGGGTGCAGGCGAAGTCGCGGGAGGTGCGCGGCGCGGACCGGGTGCTGATCCGGGACGGCGAGGCCATCGTCACGCTGCTCACCCGGATCGGCGCGGAGCAGACCGTCGCGATCTGGCGCGAGCGGCGGGAGCGCCGGGAGGTGCGGGCGACCGCGAACCGGCTGGCCAACTTCGATGACGCGAACCTGCGCCGTTCGGCCCGCGCCGCGGTGGCCGCCGCCGCCCGCGTCACCCGCGCGCTGGAGATCCTCGGCGACAGCGCCCCCGACCACCTGGCCACCGCCGGGCATCTGCGGGTCAAGCACGGCCAGGTCTCGCTGGAGGAGCTCGGCCAGCTCGCCGACCCGCCGATGACCAAGGACGCCATCGCCGGCCGCATCCGCCGACTGCTGACCATCGCGGACCGCCGGGCCGCCGAGCAGGGCATTCCGGGGACGGAGGCGGCCATCACGCCGGACATGCTGGACCTGTGAGCCCCGTCTCATCACCGAGCCGGGAGGGGCCTTCCTGTATCGATCCAGCATTCGTTAGGATCGATGCTGGACGACGTCAGGGCCGTCGTTCCGCCGGCACGCCGGCGCTCCCTACGACTTCCAAGGAGACACGGTTGTGACTGTGCGCATCGGAGTGAACGGATTCGGCCGCATCGGCCGTAACTTTTGGCGGGCGCTCGCTGCGTCCGGGCACGATCTGGAGATCGTCGCGGTCAACGACCTCACCGACACCAAGACACTCGCGCACCTGCTGAAGTACGACAGCGTGCTGGGCACGCTCCCGCAGGAGGTCACGGCCGGCGAGGGCAAGCTCACCGTCGGCGGCCAGGAGATCGCGGTGCTCTCCGAGAAGGACCCGTCCGCGCTGCCCTGGGACACCTACGGCGTGGACGTCGTCGTCGAGTCGACCGGTCACTTCACCAACGCCGACGGCGCCCGCGGCCACCTCAACGGCGGCGCCAAGAAGGTCGTCATCTCCGCCCCGGCGAAGGGGGAGGACCTGACCGTCGTCATGGGCGTCAACGACTCCGCCTACGACGGCAGCCAGACCATCCTGTCCTGCGCCTCGTGCACCACGAACTGCGTCGCCCCGATGGCCAAGGTGCTCAACGACTCGTTCGGCATCGTCAAGGGACTGATGACGACGATCCACGCCTACACGAACGACCAGCGCATCCTGGACTTCCCGCACAAGGACCTGCGCCGCGCCCGCGCCGCCGCGGTGAACATCATCCCGACCACGACCGGCGCCGCCAAGGCCACCTCGCTGGTGCTTCCGGAACTCGCCGGCAAACTGCACGGGTACGCGCTGCGGGTGCCGGTGCCCGACGGCTCCGTCACCGACCTGACCGCCGAACTGGCGACCAACGTCACCGTCGACGACGTCAACGCCGCCTTCAAGGAAGCGGCCACCTCCGGCTCGCTCGCCCCGTACATCAAGTACTCGGAGGACCCCATCGTCTCCTCCGACATCGTGGGCACCTCGCCGTCGATGACGTTCGACTCGCCGCTGACCCTCGCGCTCGGCGACAACCTCGTCAAGATCGTCGGCTGGTACGACAACGAGTGGGGCTACTCGAACCGGCTCGCGGACTTCACCAACCTGGTCGCCAGCTCGCTGTAACCCATCGCGGCGGTCGCCGACCGGATCCGCACGCGGCCGGACGGGCCGGCCCCTCGGCCATGCCCGTCCGTGCCGCTCGCCGGCGCCGGCCCCCTGACGAAAGAGGTATCCCGTGCAGACCCTCGACGACCTGCTCTCCGCCGGCGTCCGCGGCCGGACGGTGCTCGTCCGCGCCGACCTGAACGT
>CAZIIX010000111.1:2207-7863 GCA_964539345.1 uncultured Actinomycetes bacterium
CTGGTCGGCCCGGACGCCGCGTTCGTCTCGGACGGGTTCGGCGTCGTGCACCGCAAACAGGCGTCGGTCTACGACGTGGCCAGGCTGCTGCCGCACTATGCCGGCTACCTGGTCACCGCCGAGACCGCCGTGCTGCGCAAGCTCACCACCGACCCCCAGCACCCCTACGTCGTGCTGCTCGGCGGGGCGAAGGTCTCCGACAAGCTCGGCGTCATCCAGGCACTGCTGGGCAAGGTCGACCGGCTGCTCATCGGCGGCGGGATGGCCTACACGTTCCTGGCGGCGCAGGGCCACGGCGTGGGCGACTCGCTGCTGCAGGCCGACCAGATCGACACCTGCCGCGAGCTGCTCGAGGCGCACGGCGACAAGATCGTGCTGCCCCAGGACGTCGTCATCGCGGACGCGTTCTCGGCCGACGCCATCACCCGCGTCGTCGCGGCCACCGACATCCCGGACGGCTGGCAGGGCCTGGACATCGGCCCCGCCACCCGGGACGCGTTCGGCGCCGTCATCGCGCAGGCGGCGACGCTGTTCTGGAACGGCCCGACCGGCGTGTTCGAGATGGAACCGTTCGCGCACGGCACCCGCGCCGTGGCCGAGGCCATCGCCGCAAGCACCGCCTTCTCCGTCGTCGGCGGCGGCGACTCGGCGGCCGCCGTCCGGTCGCTGGGCATCGACGAGAACGCCTTCAGCCACATCTCGACCGGGGGCGGCGCGTCCCTGGAATTCCTCGAAGGCGCGGAGCTTCCCGGCATCGCGGTATTGGAGAACTGACATGGCATCCCGCACCGGATCCCCGTCCACCGGCGACCAGGGCCGCCGGCTGCTCATCGCCGGCAACTGGAAGATGAACCTGAACCACCTGGAGGCGATCGCGCTGGTGCAGAAGATCGCCTTCACCCTGCCGGAGAAATACCTCGCCACGGTCGAGGTCGCCGTCCTGCCGCCGTTCACCGACCTGCGGTCCGTGCAGACGCTCGTCGACGGCGACAAACTCGACATCGTCTACGGCGCCCAGGACATCTCGCTGCACGACTCCGGCGCCTACACCGGAGAGGTCTCCGGTGCCATGCTCGCCAAGCTCGGCTGCACCTACGTCGTCGTCGGGCATTCGGAGCGACGGGCCTACCACGCCGAGGACGATGACGTCGTCGCCGGCAAGGTGCAGGCCGCACTGGCCAACGGGCTGCGCCCCATCCTGTGCGTGGGGGAGGGCCTCGAGGTCCGGGAGGCCGGCGAGCACCGGGAACACGCCACGGCGCAGCTGCGCGCCGCCCTGTCGGGGGTGACCGCCGAGCAGGCCACGCAGCTGGTGCTGGCCTACGAGCCGGTGTGGGCGATCGGCACCGGGCGGGTGGCCACCCCGGCCGACGCCCAGGAGGTGTGCGCCGCGCTACGAGCCACACTCGCCGAGCTGTTCGGCGCCGAGGTGGCCGCCACGGTGCGCATCCTGTACGGCGGATCGGTCAAGTCCGGCAACGTCGCGGTGATCACGGCCGAGCCGGATGTGGACGGCGCACTGGTCGGCGGCGCCTCACTGGACGGGACCGAATTCGCCACGTTGGCGGCCAACGCGGTGGGGGTCCTTGCCTGACCGGGTAGAATCCGTAGGCGGTCTCTCGATCCGGCCACCGGCGCGAGGGTTTCCGCTGGCCAGGCGCCGGATTGCCACGACGACGATGTGAGGGCGACAACACACCGCTATGAAACTGTTTCTCGATATCCTGCTGGTCATCACCAGCCTGGGCCTGATGGCGCTCATCCTGCTGCACAAGGGCAAGGGCGGGGGTCTGTCCTCGCTGTTCGGCGGCGGCATGCAGTCCTCGCTGTCCGGCTCGAGCGTCGTCGAGAAGAACCTGGACCGCATCACCCTGTTCGTCGTCCTGGTGTGGGTCATCGCCATCGTCGGGATCGGGCTGCTCATCTCCGTCGGCAGTCAGTGACCCGCCGGGCGATCGCCCGCGACCACCGTCATAGGTATTTGATCATGCGCGTATTGCCCAACGTGTTGGGCTTGACGTAGGGCAGGTCGAGGAACTCGGCGACGCCCGCGTCATAGGAGCGGCGCAACTCCGCGAAACCCTCCGGGGACAGCCCGAGTTCGGAGACCGCCTCGAAACCCAGCCGGGCGAAGAAGCTCACCTCGAACGTCAACACGAACAGCCGGGTCAGGCCCAGCAACCGCGCCTGCGCCATGATCTCGCGGCAGACCACGCCACCGATACCCCGCCCGCGGAGCGCCGGGTTCGTCGCCACCGTGCGGATCTCGCCGAGATCCTCCCAGAGCACGTGCAGCGCGCCGCACCCCTCGATGCGACCGTCCACCTCGGCCACCCAGAACTCGGTGACGTCCTCGAACAGGTTGGCCAGGTTCTTCTCCAGCAGGATGCGCCCGGCGTAGCAGTCGACCAGCTCCTTGATCCGGCGGACGTCGTGGACCCGCGCACGCCGCACCGTCACCGCGTCGGCAGGCCCGTTCGGCGCCGCATGACCATGACCCACATCGCCCGAGCCTAGTGACCCGCTCGCGGCCTTCGTACGGCGGTGCCCACCGGATGCGACCGTTGGCTAGGCTAAACAGGTGCCCGCCCGCAACGATCCGGCAGTGCGCCGATCCCAGGAGCCTGCATCGTGACGCCCCCTCCGCCCGCCCCGCTGGTGAACCTGCCGAACCTGCTGACGGCATTCCGCCTGGTGCTCGTGCCGGTGTTCCTGCTCGCCCTGTTCGCCGGCGGCGGGCACAGCACACCGGCCCGCTGGGTCGCCGGGGCGGTGTTCGCGGTCGCCGCCATCACCGACCGTTACGACGGGCGTATCGCGCGCAAGCGGGGCCAGGTGACCGATTTCGGCAAGATCGCCGACCCCATCGCGGACAAGGCGCTGATCGGCTCCGCGCTGATCGGGCTGTCCCTGCTCGGCGACCTGTTCTGGTGGGTGACCATCGTCATCCTGGTCCGGGAGATCGGGATCACGCTGCTGCGCGTGGCGGTGCTGCGCTACGGCGTCATCGCCGCGAGCCCGGGCGGCAAGGTCAAGACGCTCATCCAGATCCTGGCCATCGGTCTGTACATCCTGCCGCTGCTGACGCTGGGCGCCCCGGACGCGGTGATCGACTGGGGCCGGGGCATCCTGCTCGGCGTCGCGCTGCTGCTGACCGTCGCCACCGGGGTGGATTATCTGGTGCGCGCCGCCGGGCTGGTCACCCGCACGCGACGCGACGAACGCATCGGGAACGCCTGACCGGGGTCGTGATGGGCGAGAACACGGCCGGTCGGGACGGCGACCTCCTCGAGCTGCTCGGGGCGGACCGGCAGGACGTCGCCGGGATCATCTCGACACTGCAGCGGCGCGGGCTGACCGTGGCCACCGCCGAATCCCTCACCTCCGGGCTGCTGGCCGCCGCACTGACCGAGATCCCGGGCGCCTCGACGGTCGTCCGCGGCGGCCTGGTGTGCTACGCGACCGACCTCAAGGCCGGCCTCGCCGGGGTCGACGCGGCACTGCTCGATGCCGTCGGCCCGGTGCACCCGGACGTGGCCCGGCAACTGGCCGCAGGGGCGCGGCGCGTCTGCGGCGCGGACATCGGGGTGGGCCTGACCGGGGTCGCCGGGCCGGGCCCGCAGGACGGCCACCCCGCCGGCACGGTCTACCTGGGCGTCGCCACCGCCACCCGGACCGACGCGACGCGGCTGACGCTCGGCGGCGTGGAGCCGACCCGGCACGCCGTGCGGGCCGCCGCGGTCCGGGCGGCGCTGCGGCTGCTGGCCGACGAGATCTCCGGGAATGGGGACCGGTAGCTCGGCGTTGGTCCTGGTGCACCATGATGATGGGGACGATGAGCAGGTCCTTGAATCCGGCCGGTTCCGGCCGACAAGGTAGCGTAGAGGCCGAGGGATACGAGGTGGCCCGAGAGGAGGGATCGCGTGTTGCTGCGACATGCGCTGGGTGAGACGCTGCGCGACGCTCGAACCCAGCAGAGCCGAACATTGCGCGACGTCTCGACGGTCGCGAACGTGTCATTGGGATACCTGTCCGAGATCGAACGGGGCCGCAAGGAGGCGTCGAGCGAACTCCTCGAGGCGATTTGCGATGCCCTCGATCTGGAGCTGGCCGATGTCCTGGACACCGCCAGCGATGCGATGCGCAGCGTCGCCCAGCCGGTGCCGGCGCTGGCGGCCGCGCACGCGGCGCCCCGTGCTGCGGTGGGCTCCGCCACCGCAACCGCCGGCCGCGGTCCGAACACGCTGCGGATCGTCATGCCCTACCGCCCGCAGCCGAAGGCGCCGTCCATTCAGTGAGGCCCGGTCGCGGCTCCGCGGCTCTCGCGGCTCCGCATCAGCCGCGGTCTACCGCCGTTCGCGCGCCCGCTCGTAGCGCACCCAGGCGAACCCGTCCTGCTGCTCGCGGGAGACCTCGCGCCACTCCGCCGGATCCACCTCCGGGAACGACACATCACCGTCCAGCTCGGCCGCGATCTCGGTGAGTTCGAGAGCGTCGGTGCGGTCCCACAGCGCCCGGTAGATCTCGCCGCCGCCGAACACGAAGAACGTCTCGTCGCCGGTGTCGCGAACGATCCGGTCCAGCGCCGCGTCGAGCTGCGGGCCGGCGTCGCCGACCACCGTCACACCGTCCGCCTGCCACCCCGGTTGCCGGGTCAGCACGACCGTCCGCCGTCCCGGCAGGGCGCGCCCGATCGAGTCGAAGTTGCGCCTGCCCATGATCAGCGTGTGGCCCATCGTGCGGTCCTTCAGCCGGCGCAGATCCGCCGAGTTCCGCCACACCAGGTCCCCGTCGGCGCCGATGACCCCGTTGGCGGCGACGGCCGCGACCGCGACGAACGTCATACCGCGATGGGTGCCTTGATCGCAGGGTGCGGGTCGTAGCCGACGACCGTGACGTCGTCATAGCCGAACCCGTCGATCTGCGTCACGTCCGGGTTGAGCTGCAGTTGGGGGAGCGGTCGCGGCTCGCGGGTCAGTTGCAGGCGAGCCTGGTCGAGGTGGTTGGTGTACAGGTGCGCGTCGCCGAAGGTGTGCACGAACTCGCCGGGTCGCAGCCCCGTGACCTGCGCCATCATCTGGGTGAGCAGCGCGTAGGAGGCGATATTGAACGGCACCCCGAGGAACACGTCCGCGCTGCGCTGGTAGAGCTGGCAGGACAGTCGCCCGTCGGCCACGTAGAACTGGAACATGGTGTGGCAGGGCGGCAGCGCCATGTCGGCGACCTCGGCGACGTTCCACGCGGAGACGATGTGCCGCCGCGAGTCCGGATTGGTGCGGATCGATTCCACCACCGCCGCGATCTGATCGATATGACGTCCGTCCGGGGTGGGCCAGGAGCGCCACTGGTGCCCGTAGACGGGGCCCAGCTCGCCGTCGGCGTCGGCCCACTCGTCCCAGATCGTCACGCCGCGCTCCTGCAGCCAGCGCACATTGGTCGACCCCTGGAGGAACCACAGCAGCTCGACGATCACCGACCGCAGATGCACCTTCTTCGTGGTGACGACCGGGAAACCGTCGGCCAGGTCGAAGCGCATCTGGTGGCCGAAGATGCTGAGCGTGCCGGTGCCGGTGCGGTCGGACTTTTCGTGCCCGTCGGCGAGGATCCGTCGCATCAGGTCGAGGTACTGCTGCATGGCAGTCAGCCTAGTGGGGCG
>CAZIIX010000112.1:0-7855 GCA_964539345.1 uncultured Actinomycetes bacterium
TACGCCGCGGTGCAGGCGATGGCCGGACTGCGTCATACCCGCGGCACGCCGCCCAACGTCATCGAGACCGACGCGACCACCTGGCTGGCATTGGTCTCCGGACGGCTGACATGGGCCGATGCGGTCGACAACGGTCTGGTCAGCGCGAGCGGCACCCGCGCGGACCTCGCCGGGATCCTGCCGATCCGGCCGCCGTGACCGGCCCTTCCAGGCGGTACAGTGAACTACCGGAGTCATCCACCTGCGAAAGGGTTGGACAGATAGTGCGCAGCGCGACCAGCGATGACGCAGGACCGGTAGAAGACGGGCCCCGCGAAGAGTGCGGCGTCTTCGGGGTGTACGCCCCGGGCGAGGACGTCGCGAAACTCACCTACTACGGGCTCTACGCGCTGCAGCACCGCGGTCAGGAGGCCGCCGGCATCGCGGTCGCGGACGGCTCGCAGATCGTCGTGTTCAAGGATCTCGGGCTGGTCTCGCAGGTGTTCGACGAGCAGAGTCTGTCCAGCCTGTACGGGCACATCGCCGTCGGCCACTGCCGCTATTCGACGACCGGCAAGACCACCTGGGAGAACTCCCAGCCCACGTTCGGGACCACCGCCGCCGGCGGCGGGATCGCCCTGGGGCACAACGGAAACCTCGTCAACTCGGCGGAGCTGGCCCAGCGGTTGCCGCACGCCCCGAACCGCGCGAAGCGACCGGTGATCACCACCGATTCGGACGTCGTCACCCGGCTGCTCGCCCGCGCGACCGTCGACGGCGACGTCACCAGGGCGGCGCGGGAACTGCTCCCGCAACTGTCCGGCGCGTTCTGCCTGGTGTTCTGCGACGAGGGCACCCTGTACGCCGCGCGGGACCGGCAGGGCTTCCGCCCGCTGGTGCTCGGCCGGCTCGAGCGGGGCTGGGTGGTGGCCTCCGAGACGGCCGCGTTGGACATCGTGGGCGCGACGTTCGTGCGGGAGGTCGAGCCGGGCGAGCTGCTGGCCATCGACGCGGACGGGATGCGCAGCGAGCACTTCGCCACCGCCAGCCCCGCCGGGTGCCTGTTCGAGTACGTCTACCTGGCCCGCCCGGACACGCACATCGCCGGGCGCAGCGTGCATGCCACCCGGGTGGAGATCGGCAGGCGGCTGGCCCAGATCTCCCCGGTGGACGCCGACATGGTCATCCCCACCCCGGAATCCGGCACCCCGGCGGCCATCGGATACGCCGCCGCCTCCGGCATCAGCTACGGGCAGGGACTGGTCAAGAACGCCTACGTGGGCCGCACGTTCATCCAGCCGTCGCAGACGATCCGGCAGCTCGGCATCCGGCTGAAGCTCAACCCGCTGCGGGACGTCATCCGCGGTAAGCGGCTGATCGTGGTGGACGACTCTATCGTGCGCGGCAACACCCAACGCGCGCTGGTGCGGATGCTGCGCGAGGCCGGCGCGATCGAGGTGCACGTGCGCATCGCCTCGCCTCCGGTGCGCTGGCCGTGCTTCTACGGTATCGACTTCCCCTCGCGCGCGGAGCTGGTGGCCAACCTCGGCGACGTGGAGTCCGTCCGCCGGGTGATCGGCGCGGACAGCCTCGCCTACGTCACGCTGGAGGACCTGATCGCCGCCTCCGAGCAGCCGCGCAGCCGGTTGTGCACGGCCTGCTTCACCGGCGACTACCCGATTCCGATCCCGGAGCGACTGGGTAAACATGTACTCGAAGAGTCGAACCACGCGTTGGCCCCGAGCGGGCAGACCACCGGCGCCGTCGACGCGCTGAATCGACCCTGACCGAGCTGTGACCGCACGCAGCGACACCCACGAGACGAGGTTGGCGTGAGCAATCACCATCCCATCGGTTCCGGAGCGACCTACGAAGGGTCTGGTGTGTCCATCGCCGCCGGTGAAGCAGCGGTCGACCTGATCAAACCGTTCACCGAGAAGGCCACCCGACCCGAGGTGATGGGCGGCATCGGCGGCTTCGCGTCGTTGTTCCGGCTGCCGGTCGGCAAGTACCAGAAGCCGGTGCTGGCGTCCGCCTCGGACGGGGTGGGCACCAAATCGGCCATCGCCCAGGCACTGGACAAGCACGACACGATCGGCATCGACCTGGTGGCCATGGTCGTCGACGACCTGCTGCCCACCGGCGCCGAGCCGCTGTTCGTGCAGGACTACATCGCCTGCGGCAAGGTCAATCCCGACAAGATCGCCACCATCGTCTCGGGCATCGCCGAGGGCTGCGTGCGATCGGGCGCCGCGCTCGTCGGGGGAGAGACGGCCGAGCACCCGGGGTTGATGGACCCGGACGACTACGACCTGGCAGCCTGCGCGGTCGGCGTGGTCGAGGCCGATGAGATCCTCGGCCCGGACCGGGTGCGCGCCGGCGACGTCGTCATCGGGATGAACTCCTCCGGGGTGCACTCCAACGGGTTCTCCATGGTCCGCCACGTGCTGCTGGACATCGCGCGGCTGTCCTTGGAGGGGCACGTGGAGGAGTTCGGCCGCACACTCGGCGAGGAGCTGCTCGAGCCGTGCCGGATCTATGCGCTGGACTGCCTGGCGCTGCGCCGCGAGTCCGATGTGCACGCCTTCGCGCACATCACCGGGGGCGGACTTGCCGGCAACCTGGCCCGCGTCATCCCGGCCGGACTGACCGCCCGGGTCGACCGGCGGACCTGGACGCCGCCGCCGGTGTTCGGCTACATTGCGGCGCGCGGGCGGGTCACCCGCGAGGAGATGGACAAGGCCTTCAACATGGGAATCGGCATGGTCGCCGTCGTCGCGGCCGACGAGGCGGACCGGGCCATGGCGGTGCTCACCGCCCGGCACGTGCCGAGCGTCATCCTCGGCAGCATCGAAACGGCGACCGAGGGCGCCGAGAGTGTGCGGGTCGACCTATCCGGTGACCACCTGAAGTTCTAGCCGGCGGGCTCAATACCCACGGGACGGGGACACGTAATCGGACGTGTCGTCCTCGTCCTCGCTGTCGCCGAAGCCGTGCCCATAGCGATCCTCGTACGGGTCGTCTCCGCGACTCGCCGCCAATTCACGCTCCAGCGCCGAAGTATCGAACGTCGTCGAGTGATACTTCAGCTCTCGGGCAACCTTCTGGTGCTTCGCCTTCTGACGGCCGCGCCCCATGGCGGACCCCCTTGTGCATACCGGCGGGGCGACCGACATGCGGCGGCCCCGGTGTCATGTATCTTTCGTGCGGCCAGTCTACAGGGTTTGCGGAGTTGCTCCCAGTCGGTCGGCCCTCGTCATGTCGCATTCGCCGCTGGTAACGTCGAGGGGTCGCGACGCGTGCACCGGCCGCCGATCACGCGGTCGACAAGCGCAGCGCACCGGGGATCAGCTCCACCGCGCCGACCGGCCGGCCCCCGCCGAACACCGGCTGTGTCGCGGTCCGTCGCACGGCCTCCGAGTCCACGCCGAGCTCCGCCAGCACCGCGCACAGGATCGGCATCCGGGCGCGCTCCGCCCCGTCCGCCACCTTGATCGCGATCGCCGTGCCGTCGGCCAGCGCCGCGCAGTGCACGCCCTCGGCGCCGCCCTTGACCAGCAGATCCGGATGGGCCCGCATCAGCGCCGTGTCCTCCCGGCCGGTGCCCGCCACCAGCCACGGATGGGCGCGCATCGCCGTCGAGACCCGTTCCTCCACCGACCCGGCGGGCGCCGACCGCACCGCGCCGAACGCGCGCGCCAAGCCGGTCAGCGACAGCGCGAACAGCGGCGCCCCGCACCCGTCCACGCCGACGGCGGCGGGCCGCTCCCCGGCGAGCCGGGTGATGCGCTCGGCGATGGCGCGCTGCAGCGGATGGTCGACGTCGAGGTAGCCGGCGGTGTCCCATCCCGCGGCGACGCAGCCCAGCAGCAGCCCGGCGTGCTTGCCGGAGCAGTTCATGTAGCGCCGCGCCGGCGCGCCCCCGGCCCGGATCACCGCGCGCCGCGCGTCCTCGTTGCCCGGCAGATCCGGCGGGCACCCCAGGTCCTGCTCGCCCAGCCCGCCGTCGGCCAGCATCGCCAGCACCCGCTCGACGTGGCCCGGCTCGCCGGAGTGCGACGCGGCCGCCATCGCCAGCGACTCGCCCGCCAGCGGTGCGCCGCACTCCAGCGCGGTCGCGGCCTGGAACGGCTTGTTCGACGAGCGGGGGAAGACCGCGGAGGTGACATCGCCGAGCGCATGCCGCACGGCGCCGTCCGGCGCGACGACCACCACGCTGGCGGCATGCACGCATTCGGTGAAGCCGGATCGCACCACGCGCACCAGCGGGACCGGCCCGGGAGCGGGGGTGCCGGTGCCGGTCGCGGTGCCGGCGCCGGCCCGAGCGTCGGGAGTGGTCTCGGGACCGGCCTCTGATGCGGTACCGGACGGCGGTGCGGTATCGGACGTCATGGTCTCCCTATTCGGTCAGCAGGTGTGCGAGCACGGTCGGATCGATGTTGCCGCCGGAGGCCACGGCGACGTGCGTTCCGGGCGGTAGCGAGCCGGAGTGGAACAGCTGCGCTGCCACCGGCACGGCGCCGGACGGCTCGGCCACCAGATGCGCCTCGATGGCGAGAGACCGTGTGGCGGCCCGAATCTCGTCCTCGGTGACGAGTATGACGTCGGCCACCTGGCTGCGGATGTGCTCCCAGGGGAGCTCGCCGATGCACGGCACCCGCAGCCCGTCGGCGATGGTGCGGCCGGTCTGCGCGGCGGTCCACGCGAGACGGCGCCCGGCACGGACCGATGCGGCGGCGTCCCCGGCCAGTTCCGGCTCCACCCCGATCACCGCGATGTGCGGGGCGAGTGCGGCGAGGGCGGCGGCGATCCCGGAGATCAGCCCGCCGCCGGAGATCGGCACCAGGACGGCGGACGGCGGCTGCTGCCATGCCGCGACGTCCTCGGCGATCTCCAGGCCCACCGTCCCCTGGCCGGCGATCACGTTCCGGTGGTCGAACGGCGGGACCACCGTCATGCCGGTCCGCCGTGCCACGGCCTCGCACCGCTCCACCCGGTCGGCCGGCGGTACCAGCTCGACCGTGGCGCCCAGGGTGCGGGTCGCGTCGATCTTGCGCTGCGGCGCGTTGTCCGGGATCACGATGTGGGCGGGAATGCCGTAGGCGCGGGCGGCGAAGGCGACCGCTTGCGCGTGGTTGCCGGACGAGTGGGTCACCACCCCGCGGGCGCGCACATCCGGGTCGAGCACTGCGACCGCGTTCACCGCGCCGCGGATCTTGAAAGCGCCGATCGGCTGGAACATCTCGGGTTTGACCCACAGGTCAGGCCAGGGCGTCGGCAGCAGCGGGGTACGGCGGGCCGTGCCGGCGATGCGCGACGCGGCGGCGCGGATCTCCCCGATGGCCACCGGGGCGAGCCGGGACCCGGTGGAGGCGTCGGTCGAGCCGGTCACCGGCTCACGCCCGATCGAACCGGAAGAAGGCCGAGCGGTCGATGGTCTGCGCACGCGTGGTGATCGGTTCGTCGCCCGGGTCGACCGCCGCATCGACGTCGCCGGCCCGCAGCGGCACGTCCGAGCCGATGGTGCGCTTGACCAGCGCCAGCGCGATCGGGCCGTCCTCCCAGTGCTGGGCGACCGTGCCGAGCCGGCCGACCGTGCGACCCTCGGCGGTGACGACGGCGTCGCCGGGGGCGGGCAGGTTGTCCCCGGAGCCGTCCAGGTTCAGCAGCACCAGCCGCCGCGGCGGCGCGCCCAGGTTGTCGATGCGTGCCACGGTCTCCTGGCCGCGGTAGCACCCCTTGTCCAGGTGCACGGCGCTGTGCAGCCACGGTGTCTCGTTGGGAATCGTCCGCTCGTCATTGTCCAGACCGAAGCGCGGCCGGCGCCCGGCGATCCGGCGTGCCGCCGCCGCCCAGGTCCCGGCCGGCGTGGCTCCGGCGGCGACCAACCGCTGCGCGACGGCACCGACAACACCCCGGGGCAGAACGATGTCCACCCGATCGTCGAAGGCCCGCAGCCATCCGCCGCCCGCGGGCCCATCCGTCAGGCCGCGCGCCCGCCCGGGAGCTGGAGCCGGCACGCCGAGGGCGTCCGGTACCAGCGCCGCGGGTTCCACCCCGGCGACGGTCAGCACGGCGACCTCATCGGAGGTGTCGACCGGCTCGACCTCGGACCAGAACACCATGGAGGTCAGGAAGGCGAGCAGCGGCGGCGCACCACCCGGCTCGGTGACCAGCCGCACCGCGCCGTCCAGCGCGGCGACGTCCGCCCAGTGCTCGAGGTGCCCGCGAGCGGACAGCCACAGCGCCTCGGCGGCCCCGTCCGTGCCCAGGGCCTCGACGTGCTGGGTGCACAGCGAGTGCAGCCAGGTGAGCCGGTCGGCGCCGCGGACCAGCAGCGAGTCGGCGTTCCACCGGTCCAGCAGGATCACCCCGCGCTCGGCCGCGCGCTGTTCGCCGAGCGGGTCGCCGTAGTGCCAGGCCAGGCCCGCGTCGATGCCCGTGCCGGGCGCATCGGGCACCGCCACGGCCCCGGGCAGGCCCATCAGCGGCGACGGGCCGTGCCGCGCGGACCCGCGCGTGGACGGGGCGGAGGGATCGGACACGCCCCCATGGTAGGGGCCCCGCCGGGAGGAGGGCAGAATGGGCGGTCATGGCCGACAGCAGCGACCTACAGCCCACCCCGTGGTGGATGATCGTCCCCGACGGCACGGACGAGGCCCCCGCGGAACGGCGCGGCGATCACGACGCCGGCGAGCCCGTCGAGCCGCCCGCGCCACTGTGGACCGTGCTGCCGGAGGGCGCGACGCCGTACGTGAACCTCGACCGGAAGGAATGGTCGGCGCTCGCCGAATCGACCCCGCTGCCGCTGACCGAGGACGAGCTGTCCCGGGTGGCCGGGCTGGGCGACCCGATCGACCTCGACGAGGTCTCCACGGTGTACCTGCCGCTGTCCAGGCTGCTGAACCTCTACGCCGCCGGGACCGGCATGTTGCACACGGTGACCTCCACCTTCCTGCGCGAGCGGTCGGCCCGGACGCCGTTCGTCATCGGCGTGGCCGGGTCGGTCGCGGTGGGCAAGTCCACCACCGCGCGCGTGCTGCGCGAACTGCTGGCCCGCTGGCCGGACACGCCGCGCGTCGAACTCGTCACCACGGACGGCTTCCTGTACCCGAACGCGGTGCTGGAGGAGCGGAAGCTCATGCACCGCAAGGGGTTCCCCGAATCGTACGATCGGCGGGCGTTGTTGCGGTTCATGGCCGCGGTCAAATCCGGGGCTGCCGAGGTGGAGGCCCCGAAGTACGACCACCTCACCTACGACATCCTCCCGGACGAGCGGATCGTGGTGCACAAGCCGGACATCCTCATCGTGGAGGGGCTGAACGTGCTGCAGCCGGCGCGGCTGGACGAGGAGGGCCGGCTGGCGCTGGCCGTGTCGGACTTCTTCGACTTCTCCGTCTACGTGGACGCGCGCCCGGCGGACATCCAGCGATGGTTCGTCAAGCGGTTCCTGCACCTGCGCGAGACCGCGTTCGCCGACCCGGAGTCGTTCTTCCACCAGTTCTCGTCGCTGACCGACGAGCAGGCCGTCGCCATGTCCACCGGCGTGTGGACGTCGATCAACGAACCGAACCTGATCGAGAACATCCTGCCCACTCGCGGGCGGGCGAACCTGGTCCTCACGAAAGGACCAGATCACGCCGTCACCAACATTCGGTTGCGCAAGTTGTGACGGCGCGCACGAGCGATTCGCCCCCCTAAAGCCACACGACACGCGTGCATTCAGCACGGAACGTGATCGTCCGGCTGCCCCGTGTCGTATCCTGCATGTTGTGGACAAGCCGGAGACTGTGAACGTTGTTGCCCGCATGGACGGCATTCTGGTGCCGCCGACCATGCCCTTCCTGCGCGCGGACGACGCCGGGGTGCTACGCGG
>CAZIIX010000113.1:0-1108 GCA_964539345.1 uncultured Actinomycetes bacterium
ACCGCGGCCAGGCCCGGGACCGCGGCCAGGCCCGGGACCGCGGCCAGGCCCGGGATCGGCCCGCGGTCGTGGCGGACCTGCGCCGCCGGCTCGCCGCGATGGGCGGCGCGGTCAGCTGGGCCGACGCGCCCGCGCGGCAGGAGGTTCCCGGTGAAGGCGCCGTGGGCTCCGGCACTGTGTCTTCCGCCGCGGGCCCCGGCGGGATGGCCGGTATCGCTCCCGGCGTCGCCCCGGATCGTGGTACCCCGAACGACGGGCGCCGCTCCTCCCATGACGCGATCCTGGCAGCGCCCGGCCCGCTGGCGGACATCCTGCCGGAGCGGGGGATACCGCGCGGCTCCGTCGTGGCGCTGGGCAGTGCCGCCGCCGGCGGGGGTGGTGCCACGAGCCTGCTGTTGGCGATGCTGGCCGCCCCGCGCGGAGCGTGGATCGCGGCGGTGGGCCTGCCCGACCTGGGGGTGCTGGCCGCCGCCGAGATGGGCGTGGATCTGTCTCGGCTCGGGCTCATCCCGGATCCGGGAAGCGATGTGCTGCAGGTGCTCTCGGTACTCGCCGACGGGGTGGACCTGATCGCGACGACTCCGCCGGCGACGCTGCCCCCGGCCCGGCAGCGAGTGCTCACCGGTCGGCTCCGGCAGGGCGGGGCGGCGCTGCTGGTGGCGGGCCGGTGGCCGGGGGCGGACCTGACGCTGACGGTGCGGGACGTGCGCTGGTCGGGGATCGGCCAGGGGCACGGGCGGCTGCGGGACCGGGAGATCGCTGTCGAGCTCGGTGGCCGGCGCGCCGGCGCGGGCCGCGGAATGACGGTGACCCTCCAGCTGCGGGCCGACCGGAACGGCGTCATGGTCGGGAGACCTGCGGGGGAACAGTCGAGGCCGCTCTCCGTCGCGGAGGTGCAGGCGGAGACAGGCTGATGGCTCCGGGTTACGTGCCCGCATCCCTGCCGGCAGCCGCGCAGGCCGACGTCGGCTGATCGCACTCGCCTCTGCGCGGGCCCTACCGCACGACGGCGCTCGCTGTCCGCGCAGCGTCAGCCGGAGCCGGTGATCTCGTGCAGATTGGTGAGCACGGGCGTCTGCAGGTTCGGGTCGGCGTTCCACTTCTGCCC
>CAZIIX010000113.1:1208-4677 GCA_964539345.1 uncultured Actinomycetes bacterium
GCAGATTGGTGAGCACGGGCGTCTGCAGGTTCGGGTCGGCGTTCCACTTCTGCCCGGTGCTCCCGTCGCACGGCGCGACGATCACCTTGAGGTTCTCGTTATACATGTCATTGCTCGAACCCTGTGCCATGCACAGGCCAGCCGCATCCACCAGGGTGTATTTGATCTTGAAAGCAAGTGGATTGTGATCGGAGTCCTCGGCTTCGTAGCGAGTCCAGACCTGCCCCGCGGGGGGAGAGTGATCCTTGCACTTGGTCACGTGGACGTATTTGTCTTCGCCGGTAGCCAGTGGACTCGTCAGGCAGTACGCATCACCGCCGGGATAGGTCTGCCACTGAACTCCGCCAGCCACGCTCACCTGCGTGAACGTCTGGTTCCATGCCACGGCGCCGTCCTTCTTCGGGTTCTGCTTGCAGGGATAGAGGATCAGGAATGTCCCGCCATTGTTGCCGCCACCTGTGTTTTGGTTCGTGACATCAAGACACCGCCCGAACAGCAGGAAGTTCGCCACTTGGCCGGTTTTTAGTCCGGCCTTTCCCGCACCGACGCTAGGCATGGGATTGAAAGACCAGTGCGGATCGGTCGTTTGGCTCGCGTTGCTACCATTCCTTACGCCGGTACACGTAACATCCAAGGACCGATCAGATGCTTCTACCGTCACTGAGCCGCCTGGTTCCTGCTTCTTGACGAACAGGCATGAGCCGCTCAGGCCAGACTTGTCGCGGTTAGAGGCTTCAAAGTGCCCGCTGTCGTTCATGGCCCACACCAGGTCCGCCCCGGCATCGCCCGGTACGGGATTGCCGTGGTTGTCCTTACCGTCCTTCGGACACCGCGCCAACGTCACCTTGTTGCCCAAGCCCTCCGACTTGATGCAGAGTCCGGTGCGGTCCTCGTTGAGCTCCTGATCCCCCACTGTGGCAGTCAATTGAATGGTCAGGTTCGACAGGTACGCCCACTTCTGTTGAACCGGCACGCTCGCGTTCCCGCTCGAGCAGAGTTGCACCACCACATGTGTCCCGACATCCGGGTTTGGTCCGGCATCAAGACAGTACGTCGCACTGTTGTCCTCTGGGAAGAGTGGTAGTGCCCCGCCGGCGATGTTCGCATTGGTGGTCTTGACGATGTAGGTGCCCTGCAGCGTGCGCGCCGGCGCGCCGGGTTGGCTGCGCCCGACGGAGGTCAGCAACACGAAGCTCGGGACGAAGATGTCGCTCTTGGTAACGGGATCACGGAGATAGACGCCGTAGCCCGCATCGCAGTTCATCTTGCCTGCGGCGGCGCCCTGTCCGGCGGGATTTTTTGTGTAATAGGCGATCTCGACCGAATACGTCCCGGCGCCATCGGGCCCGACCGTGCCCGAGTACGTACCGCACGGCAGCTCGTCGGGGTCGCCGATGACCTGGTTGTCCACGATGGAGCCGGTCGATCGGAAGAGTCCGAGCGCCACGTCGAGCCCGGTTTCGGCGGCCTGGAGCGCGACTGCCCTGCGCGCGTCGAACCGGGTGGTCGAGTTCTGCATGATCACCATCGGGATCAGCAGCGCGGCCAGTGCAACACCGATCAGAATGACGAGCAGCGCCATCGGCAGCGAACCGCGGTCATCCCGCCAGCGGCGCCACGGTCGGTCATTCCGCTGGTGCAGCCACAGGCGTGGGCCGCGCTGATTCGGCCTGGGTGTTCTCATGGCAGGTCCACCTCCTGACACAGGTTGGTGTCCGGCGCGTCCTCGTCGTCGGTGGGCGCGGAGCTGTTCATCGCGGTGAACGTGACGTCGGTGTCCGTGACGGTCGACCGGTTGCTGGCGCCGCTGACCGAGGAGAAGCGCACCCGCAGCTGCTCGTGGGTCGCCGACTCGGTGTCCGCCTCGGGGAAGGGAACAAGTGTCGTGCCCCCGGAGACGGTGAGCGCGATCTGCGATGCGAGCGGTCTCCAACCCGTGACATCGGCGGCGGACCCGTCGTCTTCCACGGTCCAGGTGCGTTGCTGGAGTTGGTTGGTGTGCATGTTGATTCGCAACTGGGTGCAGACCGGGGTGCCGGTGTAGGTGGTCTGGAAGGCGACGGTCCAATTCCCTGCGCTGTCTCGGGCAGGTTCACCGACGCCGGAGGCGTAGCGAACCGTGGAATCGAGCCGACTCAGCGCGACATTCACCTGTGACGAGGTCGTGGTGATTCCCTCGACCTTGGTCGTCGCATGGAACATCGACACGATGGCACCGGTGACGATGGCCAGCACGATCCCCATGATCCCCATGGCGACCACGAGTTCGATCAGCGTGACGCCGGTGTCGCGGCGCGATCGCGCATCCGTGGGTGAGCTTGGTCCGCTGACGCTGTCGGCGATCATGACAACGTCCACTTTCTCGAGTCCCCCTCAGACGTGGAATCCATCAGGACGGAGTACTGACCGTAGAACTTTCTTGCCTTTAGCACGTCATTTCCCGACACTAATCGGTGAGAGCTGTCATACGTCCATTGCTGTGAATTCCGGGTCGGTTTGCAACGCTCAATTGTTGGGGCCTTGCCGCTGCCGAGATCGCGCAAGCACTTGGTGCCCGTTTCAAGAGTCGTCTGAATGGTGCCGTCGCCTTCAATGGTCCATGTGGTGGAGCATGAACTGCTCAGTGTCACGGAGTCGCCCGAGACCCCAAGGCAATAGTCGGGAAATGCGACACTCCGAATTGTGCCCTGCCAGGCAGAAACGCTCCAGGTAAAAGTCGCTTCGGTCGTGTGCTGCTCCTGATCGCTGGCGGTGATGGTGACATTGCGCGGGTCACTGACTGCAGTGGGTGTTCCGACGATGCTGCCGGTGACGGGGTTCAGGGTCAGCCCTTCAGGCAGCACTCCAGCGGTGACTTCGAAGGTGTAGGGCGCGGTTCCGCCACTTGTTGCCGTTGCCAGATTCAGCGGCGCGATCGCGCGGTCGAGGATGCTCGATTGGTCGCCAACGGAGAGCGACATGCCTGCTGCCACCGTCCACGTCACCGTGCCCGTGGCCTGTTCGTCACCACCATCGGTGACTGTGAGAGTGAACGATCCGTTTCCGACCGATGTGGGCGTGCCGCTCAGTGTGCCGTCGCTATAGGTCAGCCCCGAGGGGAGCGATCCGTCGAACTCGGCACGGCATGGTTCCCACTCGCAGCTGATGTCCAGATCCAGCGGATCGATCTCCTCACCGGTCGTCCAGTTCTGCTGCCCGACAGAAGCGATCGATGGCTCCGAGTAGACGTGCCATGTGAACGTTGTCGTGGAGGTCCGCGGCGGGTCGGCGTCGTCCTGCATGGTGACGGTGACGGGCTCCTCAGTCGGGTTCGCCGGTGTCACACCGGTGATGCGTCCTGTCTCGTGGTCGATGGTCAGCCATGACGGCGACTCGGCCAGCGCGTAGGTGCAGGTTGCGCCCGCCTCGCAGTCTCCGCGAACATCAACGGAGACTTGGCGATTGACGTGGTTGTACTGGTCGCCGGGAC
>CAZIIX010000113.1:4777-7835 GCA_964539345.1 uncultured Actinomycetes bacterium
TTGACGTGGTTGTACTGGTCGCCGGGACCCTGGAGGATCGGCCCATCCGTGAACGACCAGGTGAACGGCTCCGTCGTGGCGGACTGAGGTGACGGCCCTGTCGTCGTAATCGTGATCGTCAGGTTCTCGAAGTCAGTGGGGTCCTTCGGGCCGGTGCCGGAGACCGTGATCACACTGGTGTCCGGATCGACCCGCAGCTGGTTCCAGGGCTCACTACTGTCGCCAGCCGATTGCTCCACAAAGTTGGCGGAATAATCGCAACTGTCGGTGGGACAGTAGGACTGCACCGTCAGCTGGAACGGTTCGCCGATCCGCGACTGCTGGTCCCTGGGATTCTCAATCGTCGGCGTCGGATCCTTCACGGTCATGACGAATCCACGCGTCACCGACTGGCCGGTCGTGGTGTCGGTCGCGGTGAGCGATACTGCGGAGATGCCGTCAACCGCAGGGGTGCCGGCGATGAGGTACCCGGACGTGGCGTTGCCTGTCAGCGCTACACCATCGGGCAGGGAACCATTGTCGGTGACGGTGTAATTGCGGGAGCCGCCGGAGATCGCCAGCGGGACGGGGGAGATCGGCGCATCACGGAATGCCTCGACGTCGTGGAGCGGATCGAAGGTGAGTCCGTCGTAAACCGTCCAGCGGAACGTGTCCTTCGAAGCGCTGGTCGGCTCCGATCGCATGGCGTCCGTCACGGTCAGCTCCGTCAGCACACTGCCGGCCACACCGCCGACGGTGCCGCTGATGCGCCCATCCTGCGAAAGCTCCAGGCCGTCCGGCAGCTCGGACGACGCCCAAGTGAAGCTCGGAACGCCGTCGGTCAGCGTGCAGATCGGCTCTGGTTCGCCGGACTGAGCCTTGCCGTAGACCGCGATATCGACGGACTGCCCGATGATGACGGTCTGGTCATGGCAGTCAGTGAGCTTCGGCGGATCCGGCGGGTCGGTGTTGAAGTTGAACAGCGGGTCCGCCGTGCGGTTCAGTAGTACGGCGGCGATCCGGTAGCAGGTGTCGTCGTCGCACGAGCTGTCCTTCCACGTCACGGCCACCACGACCCGGATGAATTCCACGTAAGTCTTGTCCGGGTCCTGAGCGCCGTTGGTGCAGTCCAGACTGCCGCGCTCGTATTCGAACAACCGATGGCAGATGCCCACCAAGTAGTTGGTGTAAAAGTCGCGGCTCCCAACGGTCTGCGTCGATGGGGACGTCGGCAGCTCGGGCGCACTGTCCTTGGTGGCGTCGCTGGTGTCGATGGCCGGATCCATGTCGTCGAGCCACGGCGCTACAGGCGTATCGGCGAAGTGAGGGAATTGGTGATTGACGCGATCGGCATTCCGCCCGGAGATCGCCGCGACGCCGCCGACACTGCGCGCATGGTCGATGGCCGAGGTGGCCAGCGTGGTGGCAGTCTGCATGGCGCGCAGATGGTTCGACGAGGTGATCGACGTGACGAACAGGCTGGTGAGCGCGGTCATGACGACGGTGATGAGCGCGATCGAGACCAGCATTTCCAGCAGGGTGAACCCGTCCTCAGCCCCTGCACGTGACCGCAGCGCCGCGAGGGTCCGGGCGCGGCCGGGCCTACCGTGGCCCCGTCCGCGAGGCAGGAAGTGGGCGGGCATCGTCGTTCATCACTTGTCGTCTCGGAGCTCGGACATCAGTGCTTGCTCCTGGTCCGGCGACTGGGGTGCGACGAAGACCTGAAGTTGGGTGGTGAGCGTCCAAGACCCGTGCAGGTCGTCGGGAGCCCCTGCTTCGGACGGCTCTTGGTCGGCCGCCGCGTCTTCGTCGTTCGCCGCATGGTCCGCCGCGTCATCGTCGCCGGTCGCTGGCGTACCCGCGTCATTGCCCGCGTTCGAGTCGTCAGCGCCATCACCGGCCTCAGCCGCATCGGCTTCTTGCGTGTCGGGTGCGAAGGAGACCGCCACGACCAACGACCTTCTCGCGCCGTCCTTTTCGAGCGCTGCCAGGAAGTCGCGCTGCTGATCCATCGTGCCGGTGGTGACCACGCTGACGACGATGGAGTACAGCTTGCCTGCAGCCCCGCTGCTCTTGCTGGTCGATGGCGGCGGTGTGTCGGTAGCGGCATCGCCGTCATCCGACGCGTCGCTGGCGGAGTCGTCGGCCCCGCTGCTGCTCGATTGCTGTTGAGACGCAGTCGATTTCACGATCTGCGTGGGGACGCTCGGGGTGATGCCAGTAATCGTCACGCCGGAATCCTTGGCCTGCTGGGTCAATTGCCGGGTGAACCCCTGCAGGTCGTGTGCCGGCGGCACGGCGGCCTGCACGGCTCGCAGTTCCGCTTGCAACTCGTCGGCGTGCGCGGCCTGGTCGCGAAGCTTGTTGATCTTCTGCTGGAGGACGATGTTCTGCGTCTGTGCATCGGCATACTGCTGCTCGGCATCGGCCTTCGCATCGAGCTGCGGCGAGAAGAAGAACACCCAGGCGACGGCGGCCACAATCACTGCCGCGACGACGCCGCCGCCGATCCATACTCGGTCCTTGCGCATCAACTCTCACCGCCCGTCGCGTAGAGGTGGGTGAGCAGCGCATCCGTCAGCGTCACCTGCAGGCTGTACGTGGTGCCGGCCTGCCCAACCCCATCGGAGGCGTCTCCGGCACCATCGGTGTTCGTCACGTTGGACGTCGGGTACGGGTCGAAGATGCCGTCGATGTGTCGCAACCGGTCGATGAACGCTGGTACGTCGTTGAGTTCGGTGCCGGTGCCGCTGAGGGTCATCGTGCCGATATGCGCTTGCTCCGAGGTGTCGAGCGTCCCCGCGCCGGATCGGCCTGATGCCGCTTCGGGACTGGCTCCGGAGGTCTGCGGCGGGATGGTAACGGCGATCTGTCCGATCGTCATTCCGTCCGGCAGCGCGTGCCAGATCGCTCCCAGTAGTTCGTCGGTGTCGACGTCCGAGGTCATCAGCGTGGCCAGTTCGGCATTCGCCTGATCGATGGAGACCTGGAGCGCCGTGACATTCGAATACTGCGACTGTTGCGCACGCAGCGTCTCGCTCCGCGCCTGCTCGCTCGCGACGGTGGCCGCCGCGTCCTG
>CAZIIX010000114.1:0-7749 GCA_964539345.1 uncultured Actinomycetes bacterium
AGGACGAGGCGATGGCGATGATCGTGCGCGGATTCATCGAGCCGATCGCCAAGGAGCTCCCCATGGAGTACGCGCTGGAGCTCAACCGGCTCATCGAAATGCAGATGGAGGGCGCGGTCGGCTGACGCCGCCAACGCGCCACACATCGTCGGGTTTGACACCACTCACAGAAGGGTCGCGGGCCGGTAACGGCCAGTCCACATGACGACAACCGATATCTCTCCCACCACTCCGGCCTCGGCACCGCACGGGCTGGCCGAGCACTCGCACGTCGGGGGCCGCACCGTGCGCCCGGCCGGCATCGAGTCGCACCTGCATCCCGTCGCCTCGCACGACCTCGCCGACCACCCGGTGCCCACCAGCAAGAACGAGCTGTGGAAGTTCGCGCCGCTGCGCCGGCTGCGTCATCTGCACGCCGACGCCGAGTTCGGTCCGGACACCATGGAGTACTCCTGGCAGGAGCAGCCCGGGGCGACGGTGCGCTGGGCGCGCGACGACGACGCCCGCTCCCTGAAGGGCTCGTCCGGATACGTTCCCACCGAACGGTTCACCGCCCGCATCATGGCCCATGACGCGGACGTGCTGCTGGTCGACGTCCCGGCGGACACCGCCGTCGACGAGCCGGTCGTGGTCACGGTCGCCGGCACCGACACCACGCGGGCGAGCGCCGGCCACCTGCTGATCCGGATCGGCACGCACGCGCAGGCCACCGTCATCATCGAGCACGAGGGCTCGGCGACCGCCGGGCACCTGGTCGAGATCGACGTGGCCGACGGCGCGCACGCGAACATCATCGCGATCACCGACTGGGCCGCCGACACGGTGCACCTGGCCCACCACAGCATCTCGCTGGGCAAGGACGCCCAGGTCAAGCACTCCGCGCTGACCTTCGGCGGGGAGGTCTCGCGCATCTCCGTGGACGTCCACTACCGCGGCCCGGGCGGCGACGCGGAGCTGCTGGGGCTGTACTTCGCGGACGCCGGCCAGTACCTCGAGCACCGCATCTTCATCGACCACGACGCGCCGAACTGCCGGTCGAACGTGCTCTACAAGGGGGCGCTGCAGGGCCAGGGCGCCCGCACGGCGTGGGTGGGCGACGTGCTCATCCGCAAGGTCGCCGAGGGCACCGAGACGTTCGAGATGAATCGCAACCTGCTGCTCACCGACGGCAGCCGGGCGGACTCCGTGCCCAACCTGGAGATCGAGACCGGCGAGATCGTCGGCGCCGGGCACGCCAGCGCGACGGGACGCTTCGACGACGAGCACCTGTTCTACCTGCAGTCCCGCGGCATCACCCCGGAAATGGCCAAACGACTGGTGGTGCGCGGCTTCTTCCACGACGTGTTGCACCGGATCAAGGTGCCGTCGGTCGTCGACCGCATCACCGAGACGATCGAGCAGGAATTAGCGATCTCCGGGCAGTAGCGCATCCGCCGGTGGCCACGGCGCCGGCGGCGAAGACTTCACCAGAAACACACAACAGGAGCAGCACAGAGCTATGGCAAAACTTGAGATCTCCGACCTGCACGTGTCCGTCACGGCCGACGACACGTCGAAGGAAATCCTGCGCGGCGTCAACCTGACCATCGACTCCGGTCAGACCCACGCCATCATGGGCCCGAACGGGTCCGGGAAGTCGACGCTGGCGTATTCGCTGGCGGGACACCCCAAGTACCACGTGACCTCGGGGTCGGTCACGCTCGACGGCGCCGACGTGCTGTCCATGACGGTGGACGAGCGCGCCCGCGCCGGCCTGTTCCTGGCCATGCAGTACCCGGTGGAGATCCCCGGCGTCGCCACCTCCAACTTCCTGCGCACCGCCGCCACCGCCATCCGCGGTCAGGCACCGGCGGTGCGGCAGTGGCTCAAGGAGGTCAAGGGTGCGATGTCCGACCTGCACATGGATCCGGACTTCGCCGACCGCAACGTCAACGAGGGCTTCTCCGGCGGTGAGAAGAAGCGGCACGAGATCCTGCAGATGAGCCTGCTCAAGCCGAAGTTCGCGATCCTCGACGAGACCGACTCCGGCCTGGACATCGATGCGCTGCGCATCGTCTCCGAGGGTGTCAACCACTACAAGCAGGTCTCCGCCGAGGCCGGCGAAGCGGTGGGCGTGCTGCTGATCACCCACTACACCCGCATCCTGCGCTACATCCAGCCGGACTTCGTGCACGTGTTCGTCGCCGGCCAAGTGGCCGAGTCCGGCGGCGCCGAACTGGCCGAGGAACTCGAACGGGACGGCTACGTGCGATTCAGCGGCGCCGGCGTCCCCGCCTGACATGACCACGGCCCGCGCGCAGACCCCCGGCCTGGACCTCGGTCCGATCCGGGCGGACTTTCCGATCCTGGAACGCACCGTGCGGGGCGGGAAACCGTTGGTGTACCTGGACTCCGGCGCCACCTCGCAGCGCCCCGTCTGCGTGCTGGACGCCGAACAGGAGTTCATCACCGATCACTATGCCGCCGTCAAACGCGGCGCCCACGAGCTCGCCGACGAGGCGACCGGCTACTACGAGGGGGCGCGGGAACGCGTCGCCCGGTTCGTCGGCGCCGCCCGGCCGGAGGAGATCGTCTTCACGGCGGGGGCCACGGCCGGCCTGAACTTGCTCGCGTACGCGTTCGGCAACGCCGGCTGGGCCGGGACCGACGCCGAGCGCTTCCGGCTCGGGCCGGGCGACGAGATCGTCGTCACGGAGATGGAGCACCACGCGAACCTGGTGCCGTGGCAGGAGCTGTGCCGGCGGACCGGTGCGACGCTGCGCTGGTTCGGTCTGACGGACGACTATCGACTCGATCTGTCCGACGTCGGCGGGGTCATCACCGGCCGCACCAAGGTCGTGGCCGTCACGCACCAATCGAACGTGCTGGGCACGGTGCCGCCGGTGGAGCTGCTGGCCGATGCCGCCCACGCCGTGGGCGCGGTGGTCGTGCTGGACGCCTGCCAGTCGGTGCCGCATCGTCCGGTGGACCTGCCGGCGCTGGGCGCCGATTTCGCGGTGTTCTCCGGCCACAAGATGCTCGCCCCGACCGGGATCGGGGCGCTGTACGGCCGGTACGACCTGCTCGAGGCGCTGCCGCCGTTCCTCACCGGCGGGTCGATGATCGAGGAGGTCTTCCTGGACCATGCGACCTACCTGCCGCCACCGGCGCGGTTCGAGGCGGGCACACCGCCGGTGACGCAGGCGGTGGCGCTGGGCGCGGCCGTGGACTACCTCACCGACCTGGGGATGGACGCCGTCGCCGCCCACGAGGACGAGCTCACCGGCCTGGCGCTGGAGCGACTGTCCGCGCTGCCCGGTGTGCGCATCCTCGGCCCGGCGGACACCACCGATCGCGGCGCCGCGGTGTCCTTCCTGGTCGACGGCATCCACCCGCACGACGTGGGCCAGCTGCTCGACGACGCGGGCGTGGCCATCCGCGTCGGCCATCACTGCGCGTGGCCGCTGCACCGCCGGTACGGCGTGCTCGGCTCCGCCCGCGCTACCTTCGGGGTGTACAGCACTGCCGAGGAGGTCGACGCACTGGTCGACGCGGTCGCGGCGGCGCAGCGATTCTTCGCGAGGCGGTGAGCGGTCGTGCAGATGGAGCAGTTGTACGCGGAGATCATCCTGGACCATTCCCGGTCGCCGCACCATGCCGGGCTGCGCGAGCCGTTCGACGCGCAGTCCCACCAGGTGAACCCCACCTGCGGCGACGAGATCACGCTGCGGGTGCGGCTGGGCGGCGGATCCGTCGAGGACATCTCCTACGAAGCGCTGGGGTGCTCCATCTCGCAGGCGTCCGCGTCGGTGATGAGCGACCTGCTGATCGGACGCCGGCTCGGCGAGGCGCACAGTATCCTGGACTCATTCGAGTCCATGGTGACCAGCAAGGGGACCGACACCGGCGACGAGGACGTGCTGGAGGACGCCGTCGCGTTCGCCGGAGTGGCCCACTATCCCAACCGGGTCAAATGCGCACTGCTCGGTTGGAAGGCCTTCAAATTCGCCGTGGCGCAGGCCGAGGTCAACGACGTTGACGACACGACGACACTGCGGGGAGAGTGACAGCTGTGAGTGATCAGGAGCAGACGATGACACAGGACAGGGCAGGACGGAGCGCGGCGGTGCTGGACGAACAGACCGGCACGACGCCGACCGACCCCTCGGCGACCGGGACGCAGCTCGCGACGCTCGACGACATCGAAGAAGCGCTCAAGGACGTCATCGACCCGGAGCTCGGGATCAACGTGGTCGACCTGGGCCTGGTCTATGACCTGCAGATCGGCGCGGACAACGTGGCGCTGCTGGACATGACCCTCACCAGCGCCGCCTGCCCGCTCCAGGACATGATCGAAGACCAGATCAGTGCCGCGCTGACCGGAGGCCCGACCCCGCTGGTCGGCGACTACCGCATCAACTGGGTCTGGATGCCGCCGTGGGGGCCGGACAAGATCACCGACGACGGCCGCGACCAGCTGCGGGCGATCGGCTTCAATATCTGACCGGTTCTAGTTCCCTGCGGCATGCCTTCTCGACGCACGCCTACCGCACTTCAGCGACGAAACGGCTGACTGGGCCGCATCGTGGGCGCGGGAGCGCGGCCGATCGGTGCTCGCGATACCGGAACGTGGTGGCATCCGATATGCCGCCGGCACGGACACGGTGATCGGCCCCGAGCCCAGCTTCGAGATCGACCGCTCCGGCCGCTCGATACGTCGAGCGGTTGGCACGTCGTGGTCACCGTGCGTCGCTTGACGATTCGCGACCCGGCCCGCCGGTAGGTTGAGGATCATGGATCCTCGCCTGGCCCGCCGCAGCACCTCGCCCGCCCCCCGGCCGGGCACCCTCGGCCCGCCGGCCGCCGACCCGGCCGGGACGGCACCGACCGGACCGTCGTCCGACGGCGCGGCCCCCGACGAGATGGCCGCGGCCACCGAGGGCGCGTTCCGCGACGACCTGGAGCGCATCCGCTTCTCCCCGTACTTCGCCCGGCTCGCGGCGGTCACCCAGGTGATCAGCCAGGGCGCGTCCGGACAGGTGGTGCACAACCGGCTCACCCACACCGTCAAGGTCACCGCCGTCGCCCGGGCCATCGCGACCCTGCTGCGGTCCGGACCGGACATCGACCTGTTGACCGGACTCGGCGGCTGCGACCCGGTGGTGGTGCAGGCCGCCGCCAGCGCCCACGACCTCGGCCACCCCCCGTTCGGGCACCTCGGCGAGCGCATCCTGGACCGCATCGCCCGCTCCCGATTCGGCCTGGTGGACGGGTTCGAGGGCAACGCGCAGACGTTCCGCATCCTGACCACCCTGGACGTGCACGGCACGCACGAGCACGGCCTGGACCTCACGGCGGCCACCCGCGCCGCGGTGCTGAAATACCCCTGGGCGCGCAGCGGGTACCCCGCCGACCATCCCTCCACGGCCCCCATCGCGCCGCGCGGCGCCGGCTCCCTGCCACCGGGGTCCGGATCGGCCAAGTTCTCCGCCTACCTGCTGGACGTCCCCGAGCTCGCGGAGGTCCGCCGCGCCTACCCGGAGATCGGACCGTGGCAGCAGACCGTCGAGTGCTCGATCATGGACATCGCCGACGACATCGCCTACTCCCTGCACGATCTGGACGATTTCCACCGCGCGGGCGTCCTGCAGCATGCCGCGGTGGCCGCCGAGTTCCGGACCTGGATCCGCGACCGCGCCGCGCTGGAACGGCTGCCGCTGGCCGATCTGCGGCAGGCCGATCGTCGGCCCGGCCACTCCCTGGAGCTGCTCCGCCGCCGACTGCACGACAAGGACGAGTGGATCGTCGATGACGACGTCTTCGCGACCGCGGTCGGCCGGGTCGGGGAGGAACTCGTCGACGGGCTGCTGGCGGTGCCGTTCGACTCGTCCGTGGCCGCCGAACGGGCCGTGGGCCTGTTCACCGCATCGTGGATCGCGCATCTGCAGGAGTCGGTGGAGGTCACGGCCACCCCGCCGGTCCGCGCCGGGCACGTGCTGCTCGACCGGCAGGCGTGGCACGAGGTGACGGTCCTCAAGTTCGTGCATCAGCGGTTCGTGCTCGAACGGCCCGACCTGGCGCTGTTCCAGCGCGGCCAGGCGAAGCTGCTCACCGCGTTGGTCAGCGACCTGGAGTCGTGGCTGGCGGACTCGACCGATGCGGCCCGGGCGCCGCGCCGGTTGCTCGACCTGGTCCGGCTGGCGACCGACGGATACCACGAGCTGGCCCGCACCGCGCCCGAGTTGATCGTCGGCCCGACCGGTGATCCCGCGACCTCCGAGGACGACCTGACCCGGCTCGGTCGCGGTCGCGGCATCATCGACTACATCGCCTCCATGACCGATGACCGCGCGGTGGCCACCGCGGCGACGCTGGCCGGGCACGCCGGGCAGCTGTGGACCACCGGCACGGCGCTGTGACGGCCGGCCGGGGACAGCGATGACGAAGGTCCGGGCGGCACCCGGCGGGGGACGGGTGGTCGAGGTCGAGCCGCACCGGCTGACCGGGTGGCTCAACCGGTTCGCCGGCCGCAACGGCGGCATCGCGGAGGTCACCGCGACGCTGAGCAGCATCACCGTGCGCGCCGGCAACGACACCACGGCCCTGCTGGCCGTCCCGTTCGCGCCGATGCGACTCGACGGCGACGAACCGGTCGCAGCGCTGCTGGCGCACCTGGCCGGCCGGGGCACGCTCGCGGTGGTCCTGGTGCGCGGCGGCGCGTTCTCGGTGGGGCTGTGCCGGGACGGGGTGGTGACGCGGAGCTCCACCGACGCGCGCTACCTGCAGGGCCGCACGGCCGCCGGCGGGTGGTCGCAACAGCGGTACCAGCGGCGACGGGGCAACCAGCGGCGCGAGGCCCAGCAGGCGGCCGCGGCCACGGCGCAGCGGGTCTGCGAACCTGCGTCATCCCGGATCCGGGGCGTGGTGGCCGGCGGTGACCCGGCCTCCGTCCGGGCGGTGTTGGACGATGCCCGCCTGGCGTTCCTCCGCGGACTTCCGCACCGCTCGTTCCCGGACATCGCCGAACCGCGGCGCACGGTCCTCGACGAGGTCGCCGCGCGCTCGCTGAGCGTGGAGATCACGGTTCGGGACGGCGATTCCAGGTCTGGAACGTGAACGTCAGGTCGTTCTCCCACACCGGGTCCGACTCGGTGGAGAGCTCGAACCCGTCCTCGAAGGCCGGGAAGAACTTCGTGCAGGCGAACTCGCCGTCGATGCGGGTCAGGACCAGTTCGTCGGCGAAGCCCAGCGTGCTGGCGAACAGACCGCCGCCGCCGATGTTGTTCACCCGCGCGTCGGCGTGCTCGGCCAGGAACTGCGGGACGTCGCCGACCGGGATGAATCCGTCGCGCAGCTCCCGCACACCGGTCGTGGCGACGTAGTTGGTGCGGCCGTGCATCGGGGCGTCGAACTCGAGATACGTGGTGTGACCCATCAGGATGATGCCCTCGGCGGTCGTGTCGACGAAGAACCGCTGGTCGGTCGGCAGCGTCCACGGGATGCCGTCGTCGGTGGCGATGCCGTAGGCGGCGTCGAGGGCAGCGATCATGCGCATCATGCGCGCGAGTCTAACCACGGCGTGCCGCTCCGGCGGTCACGGCCGGCACAGCGGGACGGTATCGTGGGTACACGTGATTACCGCAACTGGTCTGGAGCTGCGGGCCGGGACGCGGATCCTCGTGGCCGACGCCGCGCTGCGCGTGCAGCACGGCGAACGCATCGGCCTGGTCGGGCGCAACGGCGCCGGCAAGACCACCACCATGCGCGTGC
>CAZIIX010000115.1:0-7698 GCA_964539345.1 uncultured Actinomycetes bacterium
AAAACCTGCGGCTGGATGCGGTCGCGAAAACGGCCACCTGCGGCAATACCGCCGAGCGCGCGAACTGGACGTAGAAAATCGTCGGGGCGGGGCTTGGTCGCCTGCAGCCCTGGGTCGCCTGCAGCCCTGGGTCGCCAGCAGCCCTGGGTCGCCAGGAGTCCTAGGTCGCCAGAAGTCCTAGGTCACCAGGAGCCCTAGGTCGCCAGGAGCCCTATGACGCGGGCGGTGCGGCCGGTGCCCAGCGGCGGATGCGGACCGTGGTGCCCTCACCGATATCGACCGTCTCGTCCTCCGGAATGATGATGGAGCCGGCCGGCCCGTCGGGCCGAGGAGCGCCGCGACCTCGCCGAGGATCACTCCGAGCGGCGAATTCCGCCTCACCCGCGGCGGCCGGGCGGTCACCGGCCCAGCCGCACTGTGGACGAACCTCCGGCCCCCGTGCCGGGGATCGAGCAGCCGCCGTTTTCGACAGGTCATCGACCGCCCCACTCTCCGGTCGCGGGTGCGCCAGCGCGTCACATGTCACGCACTGGCAGACCGACAACAGCGCAGCAGCCACGAAGGATCCGAGCACCCCGGATGTGTACCCGTATGCTCGTGCTGTGGCCCGTCCCGGGAGTCGCGCCGCCACGTCACGGTGTGGCCACCTCGGCCAGCCCCGTGGTCAGACCAGCCCGGGACGGCCGACGTCAATTGAAAGGGGGAAGGGGAATCGGGTAGGGCAAATGCGCCCCTGCGCCCCTCATTGCCAATGGCTTCGCGTGCAGACATCGAGGATTTGCTGTTGCCAGTGGGAACCCGCGCCTTCTACATCGGTGCACCCAAGACCGGTACCACGGCGATCCAGCAGGCGGCCGCTCTTCACCGAGAGCGCCTCGCCGCGAATCATGTGTACTACCCCGGCGACCAGCCGAATCATCGCCGGCCGATTTATGCGGCACTGGGGCGCCCGGAAAGGCCCGTCTTGTTGCCGTCGGGGGCGGAGAAGATGGAGGTTCCTGCGAAGGAGGAGTGGCAGCGCTTCATCGCAGACATCAATGCCAAGAACTTCGATCGGACCCTGATCAGCCACGAGACCGCTTCGACAGCCACCGACGCCGAGGCCAGGAATTTCATCCGTGACATTGGCCCCGATCGCACCCACGTGATCATCACGTTGCGGCCGCTGGCGAACCTGCTCACCGCTCGATGGGTGGAACTGCTCAAGGAGGGCGAGACCGAATCGTTCGAGGATTGGTTGAAACTCGTCGACGCCGACGGCCATCAGCGGTTGCCGGCCGTGATGTACCAATACCTGAACATGGGCGAGCTCGTGACGAGGTGGGCCGACGCGGCAGGACCGAACAACGTCACGGTGGTCGTGGTCGACAAGAAGAACAAAGAGGTCTTGACCGACACCTTCGAGCGACTTCTCGGGCTACCCGCCCGGACGCTCACCGGGTCAGTCACGGCCGGGGACAAGACGAACCGCTCCCTGTCGATGCAGGAAGCGGAATTGTTCCGCAGGGTCAATGCGCGATTGACGGGATCTGACAGAATTCCGCGGAAGCTCTACCTCGATTTCATTCGTTCCGGCGCCGTCGGGCGAATTCTGGGAGTCCGTTCCCCCCGTCCCGACGAGCCGCGGGTCGAACTGCCGGTCGATGCCATCGACACCACGGTGGCAAAGGGGCGCGAATACGCGGATCAGATCCGACGATCCGGAGTCCGGATCGTCGGAGACATCGACCGGTTGGCCGCAGTGCCGGATCGACCCGATCACGCACTTGCGTCCTCCGATCACGTCGATTACTCGATCGCGGTCGAGGCCATCGTCGGCGTCGCGCTGGCAGCGGCAACCCGCGAGCGCTCCATCGCATCGACGGCAGGGTCGGCGCCGGGTGGCGGGACGGATCGCGTCAGCGCCTCCCGATCCGGGGCGTCCGGATCAAGGGCGCCCGCAGGCCGGCGACGGTCCGGCAATACTGCCGGGGCATCTCCCCTGACATCGCGCGCCATGAACGCGACTGCGGCAGCCGCCGAGCGGCTGGGATCCGTCGCGGCCCGTGCCGGCAAGAGGCTGCGCAGCTACGCGGCCCACTCTTCGAAGTGACGACGTGCGAAGGGAGGAGCGGATGATGCCGGTGATCGACGGCCCGCGGCTGACGTCCTGCGCACTCGATGCGCACGCTCAACGCCTCGACTTCGCGATCGACGAGCAGCAGGGGCAGGTCGAGCCGGTGGCGCTGCGACTCCAGCATCGACTCGCCAGTCGCACGCACGACATCCCCGTCACGCGCGCCGGCACCCCCGGTCACTACGGTGCCTCGTTCGTCGGCATCGAACAGATTGCCCCAGGAACCTGGGATGCGACCCTGGTGTACCCGGATGCGCGCGGGCCAGTGGCGATTCCGGCGCGAGACTCCGCCATCCTCGCGGGCACCATGGTCACAGTGGGCGATTCGGTGATCACGGCGGTGCCATCGCTGTTCGGCCACCTCACGCTGGAGGTCTCCAGCATCTATGACGTCGACATCATCGGAGTCGACGTCGACGATCGATCGGTTCTGCTGTCCCTGAGTGCCCATCGGGCACTCCTGGCTGACGACGCCGCGGTGTCGATCCGGTTCAACGACATCACCAGCAACGCGGACGTCAGCATTGCCGTGGACCCCTCGTGGATCACCACGACCCGTGCAACGGACGAATCCTCGCACTACCACGAGGCGACCGTGCGAGTGCCGCTCGACGAAATGCTCGCGCGTCTGGGAACGGACGGAACGTTCCGCCTCATGCTGGTCCATCATCAGCGACCGGCAGAATCGCTCGCCGCCAGCATAGGGCATCGGCCCGCCGCCGTCGGCTGCTCGATTCGCTCCGTGCCATCGGACCTGCCCTCCCGAACCGACTATCCGGCAGCCGTTCTCGGTCATCACCGGATCTTCTGGTACCGGGACGGTCACACCGCCGTTGGCCTGAAGGTCACCTCCGGTTCGCTGTTGGCCGATCTCGCCCGCATCGACATCGATGCGTCGTCGATCCGGTTCTCACTGAACGTCCACCGGCGGGACGCGGACAGGTCCTCGCTCACGGCTCGGATGACCAACCGGATGAGCGGCGACTACTGGGAGCTGCCGGTCACCACGGATGGTCCGTATCCGGCCATCGACATGCCACTCGCGTCACTCGCCGACTCACCGTTGGGCCAGGACGGGCAGTTCGATCTGCACCTGCGCGATGACGACGGATGGTTGCACGACATCGGCAATGTCGACGACCACCAGTCCCGCCAGTCGCGCTGGACCTTCCCGTCCGCGAACGTGCCGACGGCACCGACGCAACGCATCCGCCCGTACTTCACGGCCGACGACACGCTGGCGCTGCTGTCGACACCTCTGCTGCGCAGCGAGGATCTCACTCTCTCGTACGCCGAGGCGGTCGGCGAGGCACACCTGACGGTCACGGTCAGATCCATTGCCGCACCGAACCGGGTCGCCGTTCCCGCGGCGGCCACCGTCATCCTGCGGTCCGCCCCCCGATCGATACCGGTCACCGCTCAGCAGCGTCGACTCCTCGGTCCGAACAGGTTCGCTTTCCGCCTGACGCTGTCGTGTTCACCCGCCGACTTTGCCGCCCTTGCCGACGCCGTGGCCCGCGCTGAGGCGCTGATGGAGTTCGCGCCGGACACGGACCACTCGAGCGCTGCGCCCACCGTGCGGCTGCGGGCCGGCAGCGTCCGGCGCACGGTCACGCCGCGCGGCCTGGCAAAGCGCCTCGCCACCCGCGCATGGCGGACGATCAGGGACAAGGCGCGCCTGGCGTTCTATCACCGATGCGTGGCATGGGCACCGCTGCGGCCCAACACAGCGGTGTTCCAAGCATTTCTCGGCACGGCGTATGCAGACTCGCCACGAGCGATCTCGGAGACCGTGGCGGCCACGAACCCGACGATGAAGATCTACTGGGTGGCAGCGACAGGATCGTCCTTGCGGACGCCACCGGGGGTGCGGCAACTCCGCACCAATAGCCTCGCGTACTACTGGGCGTTGGCCACCGCCACGTACTTCGTGTCCAACACGAACCTCCCGAACTTCGTGGTGAAGCGTGCGGGGCAGCGGCACCTGCAGACGTGGCACGGCACCCCGCTGAAGCGAATCGGCATGGATGTCTCCCCGACCGCACCCGGCTACCACCTGCAGGACAACCCCGAGCTGCACGATCGGATTGCGCGTTGGGACGCGATCGTCTCGCCGAGCCCGTTCACGTCAGACGTCTTCTCCAGTGCGTTCGGTCATCGAGCGCGGGTCATCGAACGCGGCTATCCGCGCAACGACCTCCTGGTCCGTGTCGCGCAGGGTACGGCCGACGTGGGCGCTGTCCGTGCCCGGCTCGGACTGCGTCCCACGGATCGGGTCGTGCTGTACATGCCCACCTGGCGTGACGACGTTCCCCCGGCACACCGCGCTTTCCTGCCGATGCCGGTCCGCCGACTGGCGAGCGCGGTCGGGCCGGACACCGTGGTCCTGCTTCGACTGCACTACACGGTGTCCGCCGTGCTCAATGTGCCGTTCGATCTTCCGCAGGTACGTGACGTGTCCGGCTATGAGGATTCGGCGGAGTTGCTCGCGGTGGCCGACGTGTTGGTCACGGACTACTCGTCCGTCTTCTACGACTATTCGATCCTGGAGCGCCCGATCGTCTTCTATGCCTATGACCTCGACGCGTACGAGTTCACCGCACGTGGCTTCTATTGGGACTTCCGTCGCCTCAACCCGTGGCCGATCGCCCGTGATGTCGATGCCCTGGTCGATCAGGTCACGGCGGCGCTGGCATGCCGGGGCCGTCCGAATGCCGACCCGGCGCTGGCGCGCGAGTTCCGCGACGCGTTCACCGCGCTCGAGGACGGGCGGGCCAGCGAGAGCGTCGTGCGGGAGTTCCTGCAGGGTCGGACGAATGCCTGACGTACGTTTCGTCCTGTTCGATGCCTTCGGCATGGGCGGAACCGTGCGCATCACGCTGGAAACGGCCAGCGCGCTTGCCGCGAACGGGGTGCAGGTCGAGGTTGTGAGCATGGTGCAGTCCCGCCCTGCGCCGAGCTACCAGGTCGCCCCGAACGTTCGGATCACCGCGCTCGCCTACAGCCGTCATGGGGACCGTCGATCGCCGCTGTGGCGGCGGCTTCATCCGCTTCGGCAGTTCTTGACACGTGTCCCGAGCATCCTCGTGTCACGCAGCGACAGCGCCTATGGCCATTTCAGCCTGGACAGCGACATCCGTGCGCTGCGCTGGTTCGCCCGCCTCAACGGGGGCACGGTCGTCGGCACACGGCTGGGCCTGAATGTGATGCTGTCCCGCATGAAACGGATCAACCGATCCGTCGCCCTGTGTCTGCAGGAACACACCTACCTCGGATCGCACTCGCCGCGGACGCGGCGGGTCATTCGGCGGCGCTATCGAGCGGCTGACTGGGTGACGACGCTGACGCACGCCGACGCGGCGGCCTATCGGCGTTTCCTGAAGACGGGTCGCGCGAGGGTCGCCGTGATCAGCAATAGCCTGCCGGAGCTGGACTATCGCACATCGCCGCGCACCTCGAAGGTCGTCCTGACTGTCGCGCGACTGTCAGCCGAGAAGGGTATCGATCTGTTGATCGATGCGTTCGCGACCGTCGTGGCCTCGTTCCCCGACTGGCGGCTCCATATTGTCGGCACCGGCGCACTGAGGGGTGCGATCCTTGACCAGATCTACCGTCTTGATCTGCATAACAACGTCTTCCTGATGGGCGGCGCGGAGGATGTCACGACCTACTACGAGCAGGCGTCGATCTATGTGCAGCCCTCCCGTTTCGAGGGATTCGGCCTGTCCATCGTCGAAGCGATGCGGAGCGCGCTGCCCGTTGTCGCCTTCGATTGTCCCGTCGGTCCGCGAGAAATCATCACCGCGAACGTCGACGGCTACTTGGTACCTGCCGAGGACACGTCCGCGCTGGCGAACGCCATCATGAGCCTCATCCGCGAACCGGAGGTTCGCGATTCACTGGCCGTGGCGGGTGCGGCCCGTGCCGAGCAGTTCCGGATCACGAACACCATCAAGCCGTGGGGCCGCATTGTGAACGTGTTGTGACCGGCAACCGACCGCACCGCCCTGCGGTCGCCGCAGCGGGTCAACGACCGGCGGACGCCCGATTGGCGCGTTCCGCGGCGCGACCGTCGACGACCGCGTGTGCCGCGGCGATGAACCGGCGCGTCGCCGCTCCCGGTGCGGTGTCACCGAAGTAGCGCCGCGCCAGCTGCCGTCCTGCCGCACTGCCGGCGAAGTCCCGGGCGACGCGGATGCGGTCGGCTATCCCATCAACCTCGCCGGGGGCCAGCGTGGGTACGTGGTGCACCAGGTTGTCGGGGCCGAGCCGGGCATCGGCCGACTCCGGCACTGTCAGAAGGAGCGGCTTGCCGGTCGTCAGCCAATCGAACGCCACCGCGGACACGTCGGAGATGCACACATCGGACGCCCCCAATTGCCAGCCGAATGCGGCTCCGGTGTCGATGCGGTGCCGCGCCGACCGATCCGAACGGTTCGCGGACTCCAATGCCGCGGACATTGCGCGGTGTGCGAGCTTGAAGGACTCGTCCTCGGTGCCGGTGCGGGGGTGCGGGCGGTAGATCACTCGGTAGGCGCGGTCCCGGGCGAGTCGGCTGACCAGGCGCGGGCCATGTGTGACGAGCGACGAGTACGTCATGCTGGGCCGGTCACCCTCCCAGGTCGGCGCATAGAGGACCGTGGTGCGGCCGTCGTCCGGCAGTGCCGGACCCGGATCGGGGTCGTCGATCTGTGGCCTGCCGATCTCGATGGTGCGGCGATCGACGTCATACCCGATCAGGGTTCGCCGCAAGCGGTTTCGCGCGGCCCCGCCGGCGATGAACGTGAAATCGTAAGCCTTGAGCTGGTTCGACGCCATATAGTCCTTGTCGGATTCGCCGTGGCTGAGAAACACGTGCGCGGGCTCCCGCAGGCGGATCATCGAGAAGTTCTCATTGTTCTGGTTGACGTAGAAGACCGCGTCGAGCGGTGAATCGGCCGTCCACCGCTCGATGTCGGCCATCGTCGCCGCGCAGAGGACCGGAAGTGGGCACTCCTCCAGCAAAATCCGCGTGGTCGTGACATCGTGGGCGATCACCAGGGTGGGAACGGCGCCGGCGAGCTCGCGGAAGGGCCGGTACCACTGCCGAATCTGATAGAGGTTGACCGGCCCGTCGGCGAAGTACAGCGCCGCACGGAACTCTTCGGGACGAAGGGGCTCCCGCTCGGCCATAACCCGGTCGACGGCGATACGATCGAACCGACCGCGGATCTCGCGACGCGCCCGACGCGCGACCGCACGCACGTCCGACGCTAGCGTCACCGCAGTGTCCCTCCCGCTCGCTCGGGGTCATGCCCTCAATTGTGCGCGTTCCATGCTCGCAGATCGGCGGCCTCGTTGAGCCTAGCCGAAGTCCATGGGACCGTGCCGAAGTTCAGCCGACGCCGGGGCACCCGCTGACCCGTGGTGGGTGTGCCAGCGCGTCACATTGACCGCGCTCAGACACCCACGACGCAGGATCGCCCAGCCCGCGCGACGATCTGCGAGCACCAGCGGCCACCGCCAGCGGCCACCGCCGCGGCCACCACACCGGCTACTTGCGGATCGCGATGTCGGCCCACTGCAGGTTGTGGTCCGAGCCC
>CAZIIX010000116.1:0-5964 GCA_964539345.1 uncultured Actinomycetes bacterium
TACTCGGTGCGGCCGAGGATCAGGTCCGCGCCGCGCTCGGCGATGAACAGCGTCGGGGCGTGCGTGTGGCCCCGGATGATCCGCGGCATCACCGACGCGTCGACCACCCGCAAGCCGGCCACCCCGCGCACCCGCAGCTGCGGGTCGACGACCGACTCGGCGTCCGCGCCCATCCGCGCGGTGCCCACCGGGTGATACAGCGTGTGCGCGAACTGTTCGAGGGCGAGCGCATCCCGGGCCTGCTCGGACATGCTCTCCGCACCCTCCGGCACCATGAACCGCACCGGTCCGTCACCGGCCAGCGCCGGCTGCCGCAGGATCTTCTCGCAGATCGCCATGCCCGCCAGCATCGTCTCCCGGTCGTCCGGCGCGGACAGGTAGCGCGGGTCGATGCGCGGCGGGTCATCCGGATTCGGCGACGTTAGCTCCACCACGCCGGTCGAGCGGGGCTGCAGCAGGATCGAGCCGATCGTCAACCCGTGCCCGGGAACCGGCTCCAGCCCCTGGCCGACGTAGGCGACCGGGGCGAACAGGATCTCGATGTCCGGCAGCGCCAGATCCGGCGAGCTGCGCACGAACCCGTACGCCTCCGCCACGTTGGAGGTGAGCATTCCCGTGCGCCGGACCATGTAGGCGGCCAGCTCCATCGGGCTGCGCGCCGAGTACAGCGTGTCGTCCTCGGCGGGCACGATCATTCCGGCCACCAGGTGATCGGCCAGGTTCCGGCCCACCTCCATCGACGGCGCGATCGGCTCGATGCCCAGACCCAGCAGCGCGTCCGGGTTGCCGATGCCGGAATGCAGCAGCAGCGCCGGCGTGTTGATCGCCCCGGCGCAGACGATGACCTCCTTGGTGGCGCTGATCGTGCGGATCTCGCCGTCGACGAGGCATTCGACGCTGGTGGCCCGCCCGTCCCGCACGATGATGCGGCGCGCCCGGGCGCCGGTGCGGACCGTGAGGTTCCGCCGATCGCGCGCCGGGCGCAGGTAGCCGTCGACGGCGCTGAACCGCCCGCCGCGCTCCTGGGTCACCATCGTCTGCGTGAAGCCGTTCGGCTCGGCGAGGTTGGCGTCCTCCAGCGGGTAGCCCGCCTGCTGCGCGGCCTGCAGGAAATCGGCGGTGTGCGACCGCGGGTCACGCTGCGGCTCAATGCATATCGCCCCGTCGGACCCTTCGTCATCCCGGGTGGTGTCGGCGATCCGCTCCGCCTTGCGCACATAGGGCAGCAATGCCTGCCACGACCATCCGTCACCGGCGACGTCGGCCCAGCCGTCGTAGTCCGCCGCGAATCCGCGGACCCACATCATGGCGTTCATCGATGACGAGCCGCCGAGCATCCTGCCTCGCGGCCAATAGATCTCGCGGTCTCCCAGATGCGGTTGCGGGACGGTGTCGTAGTCCCAGTCGCGGTCGGAGCGGAACAGCTCGGAGAACGCCGCCGGAATGTGCACGGCCTGCTTGTTGTCCTTGCCGCCGGCCTCGAGCAACACCACGCGGTTGGCCGGATCCTCCGTCAGCCGATTGGCGAGCACGCACCCGGCCGAACCGGCCCCGACGATCACATAGTCGACTGCCATGACTGCCCCTCCCTACGATCGCTGCGCCGCCGCCAGCACGGCAGTCGCCGACGCGTCCACATCCGCCTCGATGGTCGCGTAGTTCGACACCGACACGCGCATCAGTCGCCGGCCCCGCCAGGTCGTCGCGCCGAGCCAACACGTGCCCTCCTGCTGCACCGCGGCCACCAGCGCATCGATATCGCGGCCGGGGAAGTCCACCAGGACCTGGTTCAACACGACGTCGTTGACGATCTCCGCGCCGCCGGCAGCGAGCCGCTCGGCGAACCGCACCGCCAGCGCGCAGCACCGGTCGACCAGGTCCGCCACGCCGGACCTGCCCAGTTCGCGCAGCGCCGCCCAGACGGCGAAACCGCGGGCGCGCCGGGAGGATTCGAGCACCAGGTCGGACGGACCATACGATGCCGCGGCGTTCTGCGCTGCCTCCGATCCGGACAGGTACGCCGCCGAATACGCCATCGCGGCCGCCTGCGCCTCGGGATGGGCGCAGATCGCGAGCCCGGAGTCGTAGGGCACGTTCAGCCACTTGTGCCCGTCGGTGCACCAGGAGTCGGCCAGCTCGATGCCGTCGGTCAGGTGCCGGGTCCGCGCACTGGCCGCCGCCCACAGGCCGAACGCGCCGTCCACGTGCACCCACGCGCCGCGGCGCCGCGCCAGATCGCAGGCGGCGCGAAGATCGTCGCAGCCCCCGGTGTTGACGTTGCCGGTCTGCAGCACCACGATCGTCGGCGCGGCCGGCGGACCGGAGGCCAGCACCCGCTCGAGGTCGGCCATGTCCATCTCGCCGTTGGGTAGCGCGGCGACCTCCGCCAGGCAGTCGGTCCCCAGACCGAGTACCCGGAGCGTGGCGTCGATGGTGGCGTGCCGCTCCGCACCGGCGACCACGCGGATGGCGGGGGCGCCGAACAGCCCGCGGGCGGCGACGTCGTAGTCCCGCTGCGCCAACAGATGATGCCGTGCCGCGGCGATCCCGACGGTGTTCGCCGCCTGCGCGCCGGTGGTGAACCCGACCGTCGCGGGTGCGGGCAGCCCGAGCAGCTCCTTGATCCACCCGCCCGCGACACGCTCCACCGCGGTCCCGGCCGGCGAGAGCACCGCATTGAACGCGGGATGGTCCCAGGCGATCGTCATCATGTCGGCGGCCGACGCCGCGGGCAGCGCCCCGCCGTTGACGAAGCCGAAGAACCGCGGCCCCGCGCTGGCGGTGATCCCCGGCTCGGCCAGCTCCACCAGCTCGGCCAGCACGGTGTGCGGATCGGTCGGCCCGTCGGGCAGCCCGACGTCCAGCCGCCGGACCGCCCCGTCGAGGTCCACCGAGGCCGCCACGCGCCGGTCGCCCAACCCCTCGCGGAACGTCGCGGCCCGGGCGGCCGCCTGCCCGAACAGGGCAGCGAAATCGGTGGGGTGCGGCTCCGTCATGGTTCGGACGCTACCCGGTCCTACCAGCCCTCGCCGCGATGCTCGTGCCCCGCCGCGCGTCGCAGCAACCCGCGGTAGGCCTCGGCCACCGGTTGGCCGTGATGCAGCACCGCATCGACCTCGGTGGCGATCGGCATCGAGACCCCGTACTGCGCAGCGAGTTCCATCACCACCGCCGACGTGCGCACTCCCTCGGCGACCTGCGTCATACCGGATTGCACGTCCTCCATGGTGCGGCCGCGGCCCAGCTCGTAACCCACCGTGCGGTTGCGGGACAGCGGGCTGGTGCAGGTCGCGATGAGGTCGCCGACGCCGGCCAACCCGTAGAACGTCTCCGCCTCGCCGCCCATCGCGATGCCCAGGTGCGCCAGCTCGCGCAGCCCGCGGGTGATCACCATCGCGCGAGTGTTGACCCCGGCATCGAGCCCGTCGCCGAACCCCGCCGCGATCGCGAACACGTTCTTCAGCGCCCCGGCGATCTCCACGCCCGTCACATCGGTGCCGGTGTAGACGCGGAACAGGTGCGAGTGCACGAGCGGCTGCAGCTGCTCGGCGGTCCACTGGGCCGGCATGACGAGGGTCGCGGCCGCCGCGAATCCGGCGGCGATCTCCCGGGCGATGTTCGGGCCGGACAGCACACCGGCCGGATGCCCCGGAAGGAGCTCGCCGATGATCTGCGTCATCCGCAGGTTGGTGCCCTGCTCCAGGCCCTTGACCACGCTGACGATCGGCACCCACGGACGCACATGTGGCGCGATCCGCTCGCACACCCCGCGGAATCCCTGGGACGGGACGGCCATGATGATCACGTCGGCCCACGATGCCGCGGCGGCCAGATCCGGCTCGGCGACCAGCGTGTCGGGCAGCGCGACGTCCGGCAGGTAGCGACTGTTGCGATGCTCGGCGGCCACCTCCGCGCAGACGTCGGGGTTGCGCGCCCACAGCAGCGCCTCGGTGTTGCGCGAGACCAGGGCCGCCATGGTCGTCCCCCAGGAGCCGCCGCCGAACACGGCGACGCGCGGTGAACGATTCATGGGTCGATCCTCGGTCCTCGGGGTCGAGGCCGCAAATGTGCCCGGCGGCTGCGCTCGCGGCGGTGGGAGGATGGGGGCGTGACGACCATACCGCCGGGCTGGGCGATGCCCGGATCGGATCCGCGATTCGGGGTGCAGTGCCGGCACTGCGCGCGGACCCAACCGGTGGCGCCCGGGATCCTGCTGAACTGCGTGTATTGCGGCGCGGTGATGCCGGTGCAGCGCTGGCGGGCGCATCCGCCGCCCGGGACGGTCGTGGGCGGGCCGCGGGTGGCGCCCGGGGTCGGCGCACACCCCGCGCGACCGCCGTACCCCGGCCCGCCCGGCTACGGCCCGACGCACCCCGCCTGGGGTTTCCCCCCGGTCATCTGGCGGCGCGGGCGGGGCATCGACGGCGATGCCGGCGGGCTCGTCGCGGCCGGCGACGATGCGGTGCGGACGCGACCGGCGCCCGTGGTCGCCCGGCGGGCGCTGTTCGTGGCCACGCTGGCTGCCTGCACCGCGCTCGCCGCCGCCGTCGCCGCCGCCGCGGAGGCGCTCCGGTTCACCGTGCTGCTGGACGGTCGCACCGCGGTGCTGGACGGCGCGAGGGTCGCGGCCAGCGATGCGTTCGTGACGGTTGCCGGCACCTCGGCGCTGGTCCTGGCGATCGTGACGGCGGTGTGCGCGGTGCCGGTCATCGGCGGGTTGTACCGCGCCGCCGCGCATCGGATCGGGGCCGTGCCGGGCCGCCCGCCCGCATCGACGATCACTCACCTGGTCATCCCCGGCTGGAACCTGTACGGCGCCGGCCAGATCCTGATGGAGATCACCGCGATCCTGCGCACCCCCGGCGGCGAGCGGCGCAGCACCCGTTGGGCAGTGCCGGCCTGGTGGGTGGCGTGGGTGGTCAACGGGCTGCTGGTGGTCGGCACGCTGGTCAGCGCGTTCGGTCGGAGCAACCAGCGGATGGCGGACACGGTCGAGCTGCACATCGCCGTGGACGCGGCGGCAGCCCTGGTCGCGGCCTTGTTCGCCGTCGTCCTGGTCTCACTGGCCCGATCGGTCACCGACACCGCACTGCGCCGCTATGACGGGTGGGTGGTGCGGCAGCCCGCTCCGGGCGGCACACCGGCTCAGATGACGGAGGCCGTCACCCCGGACAGCACCGGAGTGGCCAGCAGCGCCTCGATCACGTCGGCCACCTGACCGACGGCGAATTCGTGCAGGCCGCCCGGGCCGGTCGAGTTCACCACGCTGACCCCGACGCCGTGCGGACGCAGCTCGCGGCCCAGTTCGACGGCGAGCGCGCCGATGGCCGAGGACGTCACGGCGGCGTGCATCGAGGTGCCGACCGCCTGGTCGTGACCGGACGTCACCAGGATGATCCGGCCCGGACGGCGGCGGGCGAGGAACGACCGCGCGGCGGTGTGCGCGGCGCAGCTCACGGCGAGCACGTCGGCGGCCAGCACGCGGGACCATCCGTCCGCCCAGCTACTGGCGTCCGAGTCGATGCCGACGGTGTCGAACGCCTCCCCGGGCAGCACCACGAGCGCGTCCAGGCCCCCCATGGCGATCTCCGCGCCGGCCACCGCGTGCACCATGTCCTCGGTATCCGTGCGGTCGCCGTCCAGCACGACGGGGGAGGATTTCTCCGCCGGTGTCTGCCGATCGTCGGACCACACGCTGACGTTGTGCACGGCCAGCCGGTGCCCGGCGCTGAGCAGGCGATCGACCACCACGCCACCCAACGGCTCGATACCGCCGATGACGAGGACGTGCCGACCGTCGGTCGGCGGGCGGTGCACGGCGACATCCGACGAGGCATGCCGCCCCGGACGCGGACGCACCGCGGCATCCGATGACCGCACCGCGGCAGCGGACGGGGGCTGCGGCCCGCCGTGTTCGTCCGGCACATCCTCGCGCTGCGGGACCTTGCGCGGCGCATCCTCGCG
>CAZIIX010000116.1:6064-7664 GCA_964539345.1 uncultured Actinomycetes bacterium
GGCGCATCCTCGCGCGGTGGGTGCTCGTCGGCAGTCCGGGAGGCCGCGGCCGGGTGGCCGGCGGGCGGCGGGGGAGCCTCGCGCGGTCGCGCCGGCGCCGTGTGATCCGCGGAGTGATCCTCCGGGGAGGACTGCCGCGGGATGCGCTGATCGGACGGCGGGGCGGTCGGCGATGACGACGTCATACCGTTCTCCGCCTCCCACGGCGGGACGGGCATCGGCGTCATCGGACGGAGGGCGGGCAACGGCTCCAGGGTGGGCAACGGCGGCAACTCGAAGTCGGCCGAGCTTCGCATCGTCGGAGACACGGCATCGCCCGGCGTCGCCGAACGCCACACAGAATCTCGGAACGTCACAGCATCCCCGCGCTCATCGGGTGCGGATCGGGCCGTGCGGCTCGGACACGGCCCTGGGTTGGTACTTGCAGTGTGCCAGGCCCGCCGACCGCTGGCTACACCCCGGGGTGTGACGTGGACGGTCGCCGCACCGGGTCCTGCACCGCCCGGCCGCGGGCATCGTGGCCGACGCACCCGTTCGCGTCCGCTACCGTTGCACCCGTGGCGAAGAAGAACAAGAACCGCACCGCACCAGCGACGACGTCCGGGGACGCGAACGGGATCAACCCCCGCCAGCCGTGCCCGTGCGGATCGGGCCGGCGGTACAAGAACTGCCATGGCGCTGCCGACGCGGCCGACATGATCGTGGCCCGGCCGTTCGCCGGACTCACCGGCGAGATCGAGCTCATCGCGCTGCGCGAGTTCGTCCCGTCGGCGACCGCTCCGCTGCGGCTGCGCGACGCGTCCGACGACGCACCGGCCATCCTGCTCGGCAGCGTGCTCCCCGGCGCCGCGGCGGCGCTGACCCGGTCCGACGGCTCCGTGCTGATCGGGACCCAGGTGCAGACGCACTCCGGGGACCTGTCGCGCGACTTGGCCGCCTCGATCGAATGGGCCCTGGAGGCCGAGCCGTCCAGCATCCTGCCGACCGCATTGCGGGCCAGCACCGGTGCGCGGCTGCAGGATCTGCTCGTCGACGAGCCGCTCGAGGTGACGGTGCACACCGACTTCTCCTGGTGGCTGGAGGACGAGCCGGAGCCCGGATCGTCGCTGGCCACGACGCTGGAACGGGCGAACGCGGCCATCATGCCCACCGCCCGGGTGGCGGATCTGCCCGGTGCCTACTGGGTGGACACCGGCGACAAGGCGCACCTGCGATGGGTCCGCGGCGAGGACGAGTCCGTGCTCATGGCGGGCCTGGCGCGGCTGGCGGCCGCAGGAACGCTCGACCTCGGCGACGGGTCGCGCTACGTCGGATCGTTCCGCGCGCACGGCTGCCTCGTCCCGGTCTGGGACCTCGACCGCGAGGCGCACGCGTCGGAATGGGAGGAGCCGGCCACCACGTTCGCCGCCCGGCTGGACGAGGCGCTCGCATCCGACTCGGCGCTCACCGCGGAGGAACGCCGCGCCCGCGACGGCATCCTCGGCCGGCAGTTCACCCTGCGCTGACCGGCTGCGCCCGCCGCCTGCCCTGACTCGCGACGCTGACCGGTCGTGGCGGTCGCTGCCCGGCCCGGAGCGCAGCCCGGCCATGATGGGGTGAT
>CAZIIX010000117.1:0-7543 GCA_964539345.1 uncultured Actinomycetes bacterium
AGGACGAGCGCCCGTACCCGCTGTTCCTGGCGGTCGGTACTCGCGCCTGAGCGCGGCCCGGAAGACTGCCCCTGTGAAAGCGGTTTAAGAATCCTTTAATGCCGCGCCCTAGCGTTGATCATCGCCGACGCACGGTTCAGGGCCGTGCGACACCGTAGGTGCCGCCCCGCTCTGTCCCCTCCCGACGGTGGCGGGCGAGAAGTCCCGTCCGCATGTCACGTCACGATGCCACGATCCTGGAAGGGACCCCGATGAGCCGACACCTCCACGCATGGCCACAGCGACTCCGAGAATATCGCCATCGAAGGAGGTTTTCCCCGGCGGTCCGTGGCGGTATCGCCCTGGTCACCGCCGGCATGACGGCGGTCGCGCTGGCCGGACCGGTTGCCGCCGCCACCCCGAGTACGAGCGGCGATATCGGCGGCGGCGACGTGACGATCGCAGTCCCGGGCGGGCACTACGCCGATTTCAGCGCGGGCGGCGCGCACTCGCTGGCAGTGGGCGTCGACCAGGCCGTCTACGCCTGGGGCGCGTCCTCTCGCGGCAGGCTGGCATTGCCCGACGACTTCGTGGGCCCGACCGATCGGCCGAACGAGTCGGCGACCCCACACGGGAAGCGCTTCACCGCCGTCAGCGCCGGTAGCAACTTCTCCGTCGCGCTAGCCGAGGACGGCCACGTGTGGGCGTGGGGCTACGGCAGCAACGGCCAGCTCGGCGACGGCGTCATCGGGCTCAGCGGTCAGGCCAACACCAGCTACTCCCCCGTGCGGGTGAAAAACCTCGCCGGTGTGAAGGCCATCGACGCGGCGAACACCGACTATCCGTTCGTCCTGGCCCTGACCACGAGCGGGAAGGTCTACGCCTGGGGATCGAACAAGACTGGCCAGCTCGGCAACGGTGACTACGACTCGAGCGGCAACACGGCACACCCGAACGCGAAACGAGTCACCGGTCTGCCGACCATCACCGCGATCGCGGCCAACAACGGCAGCGGATCGGACTTCGACCCGTTCGCCCTGGCCCTGGACGGCAATGGTGACGTCTGGGCCTGGGGCAGCGAGGAGCGCAATCAACTCGGCGGCCCCACGCCGGATTCCACCAAACCCGCCAAGACGGTGACCGGCAAGAACTTCGTCGACATCAGCGCCGGCGGACGGTTTGCGATGGGGCTCACCGCGAGCGGTGACGTGTGGACCTGGGGAAATCAGACCCAGGGACGTCTGGGCAACGGCAGCTCTTCGGATTCGTCCAGCGGCGCAGCACCGGCGAGGGTCACCGGATTGCCCACGATCACTGCGATCAGTGCCGGTCCGGACTTCGCCATCGCCCTTGACTCGAACGGCCGGGCCTGGTCCTGGGGTTCCAACGCGGACGGGCAGCTCGGCCACCCGAGCACGGGAACCGGTCACGGCAGGTTCGAGACCACACCGGTGAAGGTGACCATGCCGGCCGGTGTCTCGTTCACCGACGTCGACACCGGCAGCGGATACGTGCTGGCCAAGGGAAACAACGGCAAGCTCTACGGTTGGGGTGCGAACGATTCCGGCCAGCTGGGCACGGGCAGCACGACGTCGAAGGCAAAGCCGGCTCCGGCGGCGACGGGCAGCCTGCCCCCCTCCGGCGAGGTCGACGTCACCGATGTCACGTTCGACGGCAAGAAGGCCGATCGATCGACGATCGAGTCCCATCCGGACGGCACGTTCACGGTTCGGGCACCGTCCCACCAGGCCGGCACCGTCGATGTGGTCATCTACTGGCGGGCAGGTGGCGTTGACCAGGCCCCGATCTACCTTCCCGGCGGATTCCGCTACGACTGCGCACCGTTCCCCGACGTGGACAGCAGCAACCCGCACTGCACGAATATCAGTTGGCTGAAGGGCAAATCGATCACGATGCCTGCGGACGGGAAGTACCATCCCGCCAACCCCGTCAACCGCGGGTCGATGACGGCGTTCCTCTTCCGGCTCACCCACCCCGGTCAGCCGTCGCCGAAGTGTTCGAACACCGCCTTCCCGGATGTCGATTCGTCGAACATCTTCTGCGGCTACATCACCTGGGCGGCCAATAATGGCGTGGCCATGGGATATCCAGATGGCACGTTCAGGTCGAACAATGGGGTCACTCGTGGAGCCATGGCGGCATTCCTCAAACGAATCGCGACCCATGACCGCACTCCGACCTGCCATCGCAAGCCGTTCGCCGATGTGAGCACCACGGAGACGTTCTGCGGCGTCATCACGTGGATGAAGACGGAGAAGCTCACGTTCGGCGTCGGCGACGGCACCAACTACGGCACGAACCTCATCGTCAGCCGGCAGTCGATGGCTAGCTTCCTGCACCGTATCCACGACTACATGCGGTAGGCGATGGTGCCGTCTCGCGATGGTCACGGCCGGTGTGACGGTTCGGGCCCGGTGGGGCAGCTGTGCCGCGGCCCCACCGGAGCCCGTGTGCCTGCGCTTGAGACTGCCCACATCCAGGACGTCCCGGCTACTGGCCCTGTGGCGTTCCCCATGGTGTTCCCCGCGGCCCGTCGTCCGCGGCTAGCCGGCCTGAGCGAGGCAGATTGCGAGCTTGCCCTCGAGTCGCGAGCAGATTTCGACCGGCCGCACGTGATGGTGGGCAGTGGGCGGGCTCGCGTATCGGTGCCCGGTCGGTGCCGTGACGACGATCCGGCCGTCGCCATCGCGGCATCCACCCCAGCCGGAGGCGCTACGGATGTAGTTGCAGTCCTCCGACAGCGCCTGCCCGTTGGCGATCGCGGTCGGGCCGTCGGCCGCGGCGGGCGTGATGTGGTCGGCATGGCGGGCCGGGGCGTTGCACCACGGAGTGCGGCACGTATCAGCATCCCGGGCGAACAGCAGTCGCCGCATCGCGGGACTGAACGTGCGTTGCCGCGACTCCATGGTGACCAGTTCACCGGTGTCGGGTCGGCAGTACAGGCGGCGGAGCCACACTGAGGCATCGTCGGGCATGCCGGCGATGATGCGCCGCGCCAGCGGTGCCGGCATGGGGATGTTGCCGCCCAGCACCGCAGGCTCGTCACCGTCGGCGAGCAGCGCCCGATCCGTGATCGTCATGTTCAGGACGACGCCGACCCCGGGCGGCACCGCGTCCGCGGCCGCGGGCGGGCAGGCTGCATCCTGGTGCGGGCACGACCCGTCCGGGCACGGGCAGGCCGCGTCCTGGTGCGGGCACGACCCGTCCGGGCGCGGGCAGGCCGCATCCAGGGGCGGGCCGGACTCGTGGCTCGCCGCGGGGGCCCGTGTCGGTGGCCTGTCGGGTCCAGATGCCGGTATCAGCCGGTCGGGTGGGGATCCGCTGGGCGACGTCGCCACGGGAGGAGGCCCATTGCCGGACAGCTCGCCGGGAGACGATCCGCCGGGCGGGGATCCACGGGTCGGGGATCCACGAGTCGGGGGCGGGTCCGGTTCACCGAGCCGCGTGCCCTTCCCGCCGACGTGCTGACGTGATGGGTTCTGGTCTCGCTGTTTGGCAATCGCATAGGCGCGGCGCACGGCCTCGACCGGATCGTCGTGCGGCTCGGCGGCGACCCCACCGGCAGGATCCGGGGAGATGTCCGAGCCTGCCAGGTCACCAGCGTCGGAGTCTCGCCCATGGTCCCGGTGATCACCACCGGGGCCTGGTACCGGGTCGCGGTCGCGGTCCTCGTTCCCGACCCGGGCCGGGCCGAGGAGCCGGTTCATCGCCTCGTCCGCCATGCGCTGCGCGCGAGTGCGGTCTTCCCCGGCGGCCGGGGCCGCATCGGCGGCTCGTTGCAGAGCGGCGTAGCACGCTGTCGCAGCCGTGATGGGCAACAACTGGGTGAGGTAGGCCATGCAGTCCGGCGCCGGACGGAGCGTCACGCGCCGATCGGCAGCGGCCTTGACCGCCCGCTCCGTCGCAGCCCGCGGCTCCAGGCGGTAGGCCGCCTTCTTCACCTGCGCGACGAGCCGCGAATCGCCGACCCCCTCGAGGCGCGACCGGTCGGCCGCGATCTCCACGTCGACCTGGCCGCGGTGCTCGCGCGACAGGCACGCCGTCTCTCGGACGATCAGCGTCGCCCGCCACTCGTTGATCGTCCCGGCGGCGAGCGCCTCGAAGGTGTGCGGCATTTCGTGAACGAGTACCTCGGCCAGACCGACGAACCGGCCTCCCCGCTGCGGCGACTCCCGCCGGGCGAGCGCAACCTCACTGGCTGCCGACCGCGCCGCCAGCCGTTCCGCCTTGCCCCGCACCAGGCGGGCATTGGCGCGGCGCGCGGCCTGCGAATCTCCAGGCAGATCACGGCCCTGCGACGATCCGGACCGGGCGCATGCGCGAAGCTCGTCCCCGTCATGCGCGACCGCAGCGCGGCGCCGCTGGGCGGCGAATTGGGCCGTCACCCGCGCCTGCGCGGCCGCACACGCCGCCTTGACATCCTCCAACGCGCGAATCTGATCGATCTGCTCGACGTCCGTGGCCGCCACACACCCCGACGCCATGCCCCGCGCGACGCCCCGCAACAGCGCCACGTCCAACCCCGACGCACCCGCAGCACCGCCTTCGACGGACGACCGCACCGGCACAGCACGAGGTCCACCGACCCCGGCTGCGTCATGCCGATCCCGCTCCGTCCTCATACTCCGAACCATAGAACAGGGGTACGACAGCGGCCCTGGACACGGCAAACCCGCTGTTCAGCGGCACACGGCGGCGGGCAGACGATCGAGTATGACGCAGCCCGTGCGAGCCCGCCGCGTCAGCGGAGCGCCGGGGCAGCGTCAGCGCAGCGCCGGGGCAGCGTCAGCGGAGCACCGGAGCGACGTCGGCCGCGTCGGCGGCATCGACATGCGCCCGGCAGGTCAGCGGCGCGCGATCGTCCACCGGGTACCAGGGACCGGTCAGCGTCACCGGGTGGCGCGGCGCGCCGGCCAGGCAGTCCCGCCCGACCCACAGCTCCCACGCACCCGGCTCCACCCCGCGGCGCATGTCCCGACCGGTCGCGGCGAAACGCGCCGGCGGGAGGGTCAGCGTGACACGGCGGGTCTGCCCGGCCGGGACGTCCACCCGGGCATAGCCGAGGAGCTGTCGCAGCGGGCGGGCGACGCTGGACACCGGGTCGCGCCCGTAGAGCTGGACGATCTCGGTTCCGTCCCGCGGGCCGGTGTTGGTCACGGTCACCCGGGCCGTCATCCACTCGCCCGTCGGATGGGTATCCGGCACCTCCAGTGACGACTCGAATGTGGTGTAGGACAGGCCATGTCCGAACGGGAAGGCCGGCGTCGGATCCAGACTGCTGACTTCGGTGCGGTGGGCGAGGGCGGACTGCAGGTAGCTGGTGGGCACCACGCCGGAGGATGACGGCATACTCACCGGCAGCCGCCCGGACGGGTTCACCCTTCCGGACAGCACCCCGGCCACGGCTCCGGCGCCCTCCTCCCCGGCGGTGAACGCCTGCACGATCGCCGATGCCCGGCCCGCGGCCCAGTCCAGTACGTAGCCGCGCCCGGACAGCGCGACGACGACCACCGGGGTACCGGAATCCAGCACTGCCCCGAGCAGCTCCCGCTGTCGGCCCGGCAGTTGTAGGTCGGCGACATCGCTTCCCTCGCCCACGGTTCCGCGGCCGAACAGCCCGGCGCTGTCGCCGACGACCACCACGGCCACATCCGCCGCCCGCGCGGCCGCCACCGCGGCATCCGCCGCGAACGGCTCCTCGGCACGCACGTCGCATCCGGCCACGACATCGACTGCGGCGCCGGGCCACTCGCTGCGCACGGCGTCGGCCACGGTCGGCACCGCAATGCCGAGGTCGTCGGCATCGCGCGGCAGGACATGCGCCGGGAAGTGGTAGCCGCACATCAGCGCCCACGGCGAGTCGGCGTTCGGTCCGATCAGTGCGATGCGGCGCGGCGACGACAGCGGCAACAGCCCGTCATTGGTCAGCAGCACGACCGACTGTTCCGCGAGTTCGCGTGCCAACGCTCGGTTCTCGGGCGGATCCAGGTCGGCCGGTGCGCTCGTGCCCGTGCCGCGGTCGTTGGCCGCGGGCGTCGGATCGCCCACCGCGGGATCCGCGGGCACCCCTGGCACCAGTCCGTAGTCCGCCTTCTGTGTCAGCACCCGCCGGACGGCGGCATCGACGGCCTCCGTGGGGATCTCGCCGGACGCCACCATTGAAAGGAACGCGTTCCCGGTCGGCAGCTCGACCTCCAGACCCGCGGTCAGCGCCTGTCGCGCCGCATCGGCGAGGTCGGCGGCGACGCCGTGCATGGTGTGCAGGAACGCCACGCCGAAATAGTCCGAGACGATCGTGCCGGTGAATCCCCAGCGTTCCCGCAGCAGCCCGGTGAGCAGGTCGTGGTCGGCGGCGCAGGGCACCCCGTCGACGTCGGTGTAGGAGTGCATGATCGAGCCGAGACCCGCCTCCCGCACTGCGATCTCGAACGGCAGCGCGAACACGTCCAGCAGCTCGCGGCGGCCGATGTGCACGGGTGCGTGGTTCCGGCCGGCCTGCGAGGCGGAGTAGCCCAGGAAGTGCTTGCCGGTCGCGATGATCCCGGCCGATTGCAGCCCGCGCACGTACGCGCTGCCGATCACGCCGACGAGGTAGGGATCCTCCGCGATCGTCTCCTCGACCCGTCCCCAGCGCATGTCCCGCAACACGTCGAGCACCGGCGCCAGGCCCTGGTGCACGCCGAGCGGCCGCATGGACGCACCGATGGCCGCGGCCATCCGCTCGATCAGCCGGTCGTTCCAGCTCGCCCCCCAGGCCAACGGTCCGGGGAAGGCCGTCGCGCGCCACGCGGCGAAACCGGTCAGGCACTCCTCGTGCACCAGCGCACCGACGCCGCCGGGCGCCCGCTCCCGCAGGTGGTCCTGCACCGCCGCGACCGCCGTCATACCGGCCTCCGGTTCGATCGGGGCAGTGCCGTAGGCACGCGTGATCTGGCCGAGCCCGTGCGCGGCGAACGCGGCGAAATCCGTGTTCGACTCCATGGCGTCCTGCATCGGCGCGACGATGCCGGCGCCCGGATCATCGGTCCCCATCCACAGCCCGACGAGCTGCGCGACCTTCTGCTCCGGCGTCATCTCGGCGATCAGCGCCTGCACGCGCCGATCACGCACGGCGGCGTAGTCCGCGTCCACCGGTGTGGCGGCCATTGTCACGTCCTATCTGCACGGATGACCGCGCGCCGACCGGGTCCCCGCCCGTCGACGCCGCCTCGACGACCGTCATCCGCGACCAACACCATAACTTTCGGCAAACTATCGGTAACGGTGAGACAGTAGACGAGGCCGCGGCGCCCGGTCAACTATGACGCAGGCTCGCGGGTCCCCGCAGGTGGCGCTAATCGGGCCGCGAGCGCGGTGTCACTGCGGCATGTGGCCCCGCGGTCGCGCGCTGCGTGCCGAACAGACCTGCCCGGGGCTATGATGACCGAAACATTTCAACCTTCTGCTCGACAGTCGGGGCGCTTCGCCGCGGACCGGACGGTGTGCGGGATGCTGAGGGGACAGCGGGACGCGACGACGTGACGGAGGCGCAGCAATGGCGGGG